>RFIL01000101.1 GCA_003695285.1 Calditrichota bacterium | reverse complement strand
GTCTTCGGTCAATGCGATAATCCTACCTTGGGTCTGCCGAATACCTATTGAAGCCAATTCCTCCGGGGTTTGCATCCCCTTTGTGGTAACTGTAATTATTTCCGGGTATTGTTTTTTTATTATGGGAATATCTGTCAAACGTTCGTCATAAGAAACAATGATTTCTATTGGGGAGGTATAACTCTGTGAGTACAGAGAATTAAGACACCGTTTCAGAGAATTAATACCACATATGGTTACGATGATGACTGATAAGTAAGGTGAGTTCTTATCTTTATGGAGTATTGATTGACTCATAGTTGTGATTGAGAAACCTTAAGTTTGTGTGGCTTTGGTGTTTGGCTTTTTCCATCGCAAATAAGCCAACCAGAGCCCGCTGAATACGACAAGCATACAAATGAGACCCAAAATAAAAATAGTTGATCTTGGAAAAGCAGAATTCTCCCAGATTAAGGAGAGAAAAGCGAGTGTATGGAGATCTAATGTCACCCACCGTCGAATTTTAAAATATTTATCACTATGAGTGATTTCTCCATTGGGAATCGAAACATGAGATATAAAACCATGTTTGTGTTCAAAACGAATTCGATATGTGGGTAGAGGCCCATCCATATATATCAAATCGTGTTTCTCTATTCGCTTTATTTCGCTTACAGGTGGAAGCTTTCGAGGGAATTGACTTTCGACCAATAAGAGGGCAACTTCCTCATTTAAAGGCAAAAACTCTCCAGATGTCGCATTAACTCTATAGATTTTCCCTTGTTTATCCATTATCTCATAGAGAACAATATTTCTAAATCCCTGTAATGTTACCCGCTTAATCTTCAGGTCTTTATTATTTTGTTGTTTAACAATGTTGATAGCGTCTGATATAGAGATATTAACTTTACTAAAATCAATCGGTTTGAGTCTGGGGTGTAGTCTTTGAACCGGTGAAGGGAAGGGTAATACCCAGATCATTCCACTAATGATTTGAAAAAATAAAAAGAAGGCCATGGGGATGGCCAACAATCGGTGGATTCTGTAATATTGCTTTCTGTTCCCTTTTTTCATGAAGCCTCCAGGAAAATCCATTTCATTAACTGAGATATGCTTGGTATAGATATCTGTTTAATGATAGTCTGCAAAAAGTGATTTTATCTTCCCCGGCTTCTGTTTGCAAATTTCAATTATGAGTGTGGCATCAAAATATTGCTATCAATGACAGTTATTTGAATTTATTGTTATTTCTGAAATAGTCAATGACATTATCCAAAATTTCCGGTAAATCTACTTTTGGGGTGAAACCAATATATCGGTGAATTTTATCAATATTTGGCACTCGCCTCTGCATATCCTCGAAACCCTTATCATAAGCCTTCTCGTAAGGAATATGTTGAATTTCTGAACTGCTCCCGGTCATCTCTTTAATCAGCTGAGCCAGATCGTTTATTGAAATTTCTCGGGGATTGCCAATATTGAAGACTTCTCCAACTGTTTCTGTACTATTCATTAAATTGATTAAAGCCTCTACGCAGTCTTTTACATACAAAAAACAACGGGTTTGATTGCCACTTCCATACACCGTGATGGGTAAGTTGTCCAGAGCTTGAGATATAAACCTGGGAATGACCATCCCGTATTGGCCACGTTGTCGTGGACCTACTGTGTTAAATAATCGTACAATCACCACCGGTAACCGTTTTTCATGCCAGTAAGCTATGGCTAAAAATTCATCCACAGCTTTGGAGGCGGCGTAAGCCCAACGATGTTTCTTAGGAGGACCGATGACCAGATCATCGTCTTCTGAAAAGACAGACTTATCACTTTTCCCATACACCTCAGAAGTAGAGGTCACCAGGACTTTTTTGCGGTACCGACTCGCCAATCTCAGAATTACTTCAGTGCCGGAGATGTTCGTTTCAATGGTACGCGTGGGTTGTTGGACAATAAGTTTTACCCCCACAGCTGCGGCCAGATGATAAATCTGGTCGCATTCTTTGATTAGCTCCTCTGTCACCTCTTCATGTTTGATGTTGTCGATAATACAATGAAAATGAGGGTTTGCTTCCAGATGTTCAATGTTGTGAATGGTCCCGGTGGATAAATCATCCAGAACAAATACTTCATTCCCATTTTCCAATAACTTTTCCGCCAAATGAGAACCAATAAATCCGGCTCCACCCGTGATTAAAACTTTCATGGTCTTCCTTAAAGATTTAGTGAATTATGTTTATTTGGAAATTTATATCCGAGAGGCATGAGGTGAAGTGAGAAGATTTATATACTTCTTGACTATGCCTCCTTAAAAGAGAATTGTTAGAGATGGGGGAGATTAGCGATTCCTCAGCCACACTATGCGGTTGTAGATTAATCCAATCAGCCACCCAACCAGCCAACCGACAAGGCCACCCCATAAAAGGCCAATGAAGCTACCGGTCCATGTTACGGAGTAGCCAACAAAATATTGTCCCAGAAGATTTAAATGGGCCCCAACATTAGGTCCGCCTTTTATCAGCAGC
>RFIL01000542.1 GCA_003695285.1 Calditrichota bacterium | reverse complement strand
GTTTTCCAACACCGCTGCCAGCGTCCGGATAAAGGACTCATTTAACAATCGGCGATGTTTATGTCGTTCTTTAAACCAGGGGTCAGGGAAATTCATCATCACGTGACGGATGGAGTTGTCGGGGAAAAATTCCCGGATGGCAAATCGGGCATCTTCATGTATGGGTTTCACATTTCGTATTCCGCTCTGGTGAATGCGTTTCAATATCCGCTCCATGGAAGCCAGAGACAACTCAACACCGACAAAATTCCAATCCGGCTGCTGTCTGGCCCAGTTCATCAGGAATTCTCCATTGCCAAAACCAATTTCCACAGCAAGGGGGCCAGCTGAAGAAAAAATCCTATCCCACGGTAAGGGGTATTCCTGATATTCTTTCGGATTCAGCTCATGTCCCAGATAAAACGTTTTACCATCCATGCCCTAAATTAATAGGAGAACCCACCACCTGCAAGACGGATAAGAGAAATACCGATACGGCGTTTGGATATCTGATCGATAGAATTATTCGCTACAGAGAAAAAGATGAGAGCAATGATAGCCGGTTCATCAAAATATCAATAATGTAAAACATCGAAGGTAGTTAAATTCAGAATATCATACCAGGCAGTGTGATTATTTTTTCAACTTTCATCTTCTTTTCACCATAGCTCTGTGGTCTCCGTGGTTTACGACAAATTATTTTTTTACGAAGTTTTCTCAATCAGCGTCAGATTAAACACCGAGGAATCCACCGCAAGGATATCCTGAATTTGTTTGCTGATAGTAATATGAATACGGTCGCCATACCGAGAGAGCCGTTTCAACATCCGTTCCAGCCTGGGAATGTGCTTCTCATGAACACCGACAATTGTCAGATTAATTTGCGCGGATGTGTTACGTAAGACCTTTTCCAGGTGTCGGGTGGCTCTGCGGAAGAAGCGTGGTTCCAGCCACCCTTTCAGGGTAATGCTGATATTGGTTGCCTTATGTTTCACCTGTTCAATTTGTAATTCCAGCGCCCCTTTTTGAAGATATTGTTGAAAGAGGCTTTCAATTTTATGAAAATGCCATTGTATTTTTTCTCGTTTACTTACCATAACCGGTACAAAGTGTCTTTTGACGTAGTCGCGCATTGCCAAACCCACTATCCAATCTTGTACCATCAACGGAATTTGAATGGGACGTCGCAACGGTAAGGACCTTAGAAGGTGGAATCCTAATCCAAGCCCCTCAGGGATTAACCCTTTATATATAAAGCGGCTCAAGATCCTGACTCCCTCCCCTACCGAGTAACCGCTTCCATAATTGGGATGTGTCAGATACTTCAATTTATTGCGAATTCGCCGGGAAATATTTTTCGGTTTTAGCAGTCTCTGATACAACTGATAATATCCTTCCACCATTTCCCGGTAACTCATTTGTTTGGGGATCAAATTCGTTCCCAATTTTGTGTTATCAGCCGTTGTGGTTTCGGAACGCAGCCGCCCCTCCTTCTTCAGGCGTTCAAAGAGGGGAGTTTTGGGAAGTGCCATAAGTAAGCCAATCATGGCCACCTGAATACCGGAATCCATGATAAATTGATACTGTTTTTCAAACACTTCGCTGGTATCGTTATCGAACCCCACAATAAAGCCGGCGTAGACATCAATTCCATAGCTATATATCTTTCGAATGGAGGTAAGTATATCGCTTCGGGTATTTTGATACTTTTTGGTTTCCTTTAAACTTTCGGTATCCGGAGATTCAATTCCGATAAAGACCCATCCAAAATTGGCTTCTTTAAACAATCGCAGCAATTCGTCATCCTGGGCCATATTCAACGAGGCTTCCGTTCCGAAATGGAATTGATAATTGTGTTCTCGCTGGTAATTGCTCAGGAACTGAAGTAACTCTTTGGCCAGTGGTTTGTTACCGATCAGGTTATCATCGACAAAAAAAGCATTTCGTACTCCCTGCTTTCGCAGGATATCTAACTCTTTACCGATTTGTTCCACACTTTTTGTTCGGGGTTTTCGACCAAACATGACGATAATATCACAGAACTCACAGCGAAAGGGACACCCCCGAGAAAATTGCATACTCACCGAGCGATAATGTTTCAATTTGAGGAGATCAAAGCGAGGGGTGGGTGAGTCCGCCAGATCCACTTCCCCGGTTTCCTGATAAAAGGGTTTGGGTACTCCCTTCTCAAAGTCCTGACAGAACTCCGGCCAGATATATTCAGCTTCTCCGGAAATAAGCGTATCCACTAATCCATGATATTCCTCCGGGCAGAGGGAAGCATAACTCCCGCCGGCCACCACATAATAGCCTTTCTGCCGATAATATCTTAACAACTCCACCTGCCGGGAATATTGCACACCCATACCACAAATTCCAATGATGTCGGCATCCGGTTCGGTGGGGATGCTTTCAATATTTTCATCCACGATGCTTATCTCCCAGTGTTCAGGGGTCAGGGCGGCTACCGTTGCCAGACCCAATGGGGGATTGGTGGTTAACTTCCGGGAATGCAGGATATCATTCGCCCATTTAAAACTCCAGAAACTTTCGGGAAAGCGAGGGTTGATTAATAACAATTTCATAGAAGCCTCCTGATTTAAAACGCTGATGATTAAAGATTCTGATTCCTAAAAAGGTCAATTGTGATATTTTCCCTGTACTATCCAGCACGGGGTTATTCTCAGGTGATAAAATTTCGTTATTCCCGGGAATAGACCACTCTGAGCACCAGCCGGAGTTGATATTAT
>RFIL01000100.1 GCA_003695285.1 Calditrichota bacterium | reverse complement strand
TCCAAATGCAATTTTGTTCATATTGAACTCCTTTCTAAGAATTAATTAATGAATTATTTAAAACTTCCTGAATGCTTTTTGTATAAGGGGGTTTCAATACACCTTTTTCAGTTATGATTCCGCTCACCAGTTCCGGAGGAGTCACATCAAAAGCAGGATTCCAGCAGGGAACTGAGGGAACAGTTATTAAACATTGATTAAAGACCTTTCGTATTTCATCTTCCGGGCGGGTTTCGATGGGAATATCTTTTCCGGAATGAATCTCCGGGTCTATTGTGGAAAGAGGTGCGGCTACAAAGAAAGGGATACCATGATACTTTGCCAGAACTGCCAGATTATACGTCCCAATTTTATTTGCCACAGAACCATCCATAGCAATACGGTCAGCACCGACAATCGCCAAATCCACTTTTCTTTGTTGCATTAGAGCGGCAGCCATATTATCGCAAATTAAAGTGGTGGGAATGCCCGCTTCCATCAGTTCAAAAACGGTTAAACGAGCCCCTTGTAATACCGGGCGGGTCTCGTCGGCGAACACCGAAACCTGTTTCCCCAATTGATGAGCCCGATAGATTACCCCAAAAGCTGTTCCAATTCCACCGGTCGCCAGAGCACCGGTGTTACAATGGGTGATGATCCGGGCGCCTTCCGGGATAACCTCCTGACCATAATTGGCCATCTCTTCACACCGCTGCCGATCATCCTCATGAATTTCCAGAGCAATCGTCAACAATTCTTTCTTCAAAGCATTGACATCACGTGTTTGAGAGCGGTGCAAGCGCTCTTTTATCTCATCCATTGCCCAGAATAAATTTACCGCTGTGGGTCGAGCCTCTGCCAGATATTCAATATGCCTGGATAATTCAGCAAGAAACTCTTCGCGAGTCGAGGCTTTGCTTTCCCTCATTCCCAGGTACAATCCATAAGCAGCAGTAATGCCGATTGCCGGAGCTCCTCTCACCCGTAAATTGCGAATCGCCTCAAAGGTCTCTTCTATCGTGGTTATTTTTTTATAAACAGTCGCTGAAGGGATCAGGGTTTGATCGATTAATTGGAGATAGCTTTCTTTCCATTCAACAGCTTTTATCATACACAGGCCTCATCCTCAATGAAACGGGAAAAGATATGATACCAGCGCTTGTTTTTCAAGAAGATTAATTTTTTTGTAAAACTTCTTACTTCATGTGAACAGGAAGCAAACCCCGGGAAGGCATCAATGGGCTTTTCTTACGAATTGCTGGGTACCCCCCTTAACATTTCAATATGCGGGATACCATCTTCATCATACGGCTCACTAACCTGGCGAAAACCAAATTCTTCATAGAAGGTTTTTAAATGTGCCTGGGCTGAAATTCGGATAGGTTGCTTTCCGAAGTTCTCTTCAATGCGACGGAGTCCTTCCTTCATTAATAATTTCCCCAGCCCCGTTTTACGAACTTCCGGAGCAGTGATGATTCGCCCGATAGAAAATTCCGCATAGGAAATCCCGGGTGGAAGAATACGCATGTAGGCCAGTAATTTTCGGGAGCGGTGTGGTGGATTGTCCCAACCGGATAAATGATAACTTTTCAAATCCTTGCCATCCGCATCTGGATATGGACAATTCTGTTCTACGATAAAGACATTCTGACGAAGCCTGAGAATTTCGTAAAGTTCATAAACGGTTAACTCAGAAAAGGCTGCCCATTGCCAATACAACATCTACCCTCCTAATTGCTGCTCCATCAGAGTTACCAAAGAGCGAAGGTCCGGAACTTCCAGGTCTGGTTGAGCATAAGCAGGAGGTGTTGCGCCAAAACCTTCCAGGTTTTTCCGACGATTTACCCAAACCGTTGAAAGCCCTAACTGTTTAGCCGGCACAATATCATGAAAAATGCTCTGAGCAACATGTAGCACTTTTTGTTTGGGTTGTCTCAGGGTTTTTAAAGCGAACAGAAAATTTTCCCGGGAAGGTTTATATGATTTCACCTGTTCAGCGGTGATAATGGCATCAAATTTTACTTTCAAATGTTTTAAAGAAGAGGTAATCAAATCATTATCAATATTTGAGATAATAGCCAATTTGAAATGTTTTTTCAGAAAACGCAGAGCCGGTACGGTGTCGGGAAAGGGTTTCCATCTGGGTATGGCTTTTGCAAGCGAATTGAGCTCGTCCTCTTGAGGGGTAAATCCGAATTCCTCTCCCATCCCCTGCACGACCTGGCGTAATATTGCTTTGTAATTCTGAAATTTACGCGCTTCCGCCTCAGATTCCAGTTGAGCATATAAATCAAGAATTTCATTATCAGTGGGGGAAACTTCATATTTTTTTAACAGAGGACGTAAAGCAGTTAAAATACCGCTCTCCCAATCGATTAGAGTTCCATAACAATCAAAGGTAAGCACATTAAATTGTTTGAAATTGATCATACTTAAACCCTTATTCGGTTATTTGCTGAAGGTTAAATATAAACTCCAGTCCTGGAAAAGACAAACTTTAACGCTAACTACCACGGTAACTTTTCCAGATCAACATTCCCACCACTTAGAATAACTCCCACTCGAGTTCCCCGTGGGAAATTGTTTTTCTCCAGCAACGCCCCCAGAGGTACCGCAGCAGAGGGTTCAACAATGATTTTCATCCGTTCCCAGATGAATCGCATCGCCTGAATGATTGCTTCCTCGGAAACTGTGACAATATCATCCACATACTGACGGATGATTGCAAAGGTATTTTCCCCCAGGGAGGTTAACAATCCATCAGCAATTGTCTTTGGATTGACAGAAGGGATGATGTAACCGGCTTTCCAGGAACGATAGGCGTCATCAGCGCCGGCAGGCTCTGCTCCGATTACCCGGGTGGCCGGGGATAAATACTTTACACTTAAAGCCGTTCCACTCAGCAAACCTCCGCCGCCCACCGGAGCCATGACCACATCCAGTTCGGGCACCTCTTCCAACAATTCCAGAGCAGCAGTGGCCTGCCCGGTGATGACCCGGAAATCATTATACGGATGCACAAAAGTAGCTCCGGTTTCCGCCACCACTTTCTCCAGGGTGGATTCCCGGGCTTCCAGTGTCGGTTCACAAAAAGTGATGATACCCCCATACCCTTTTACGGCTGCTACCTTCACAGTCGGTGCATTTTCCGGCATGACAATGTAGGCCGGTATTCCCCGTAAACGAGCGGCCAATGCCAGAGCCTGAGCATGATTACCAGAGGAATGCGTGGCAACCCCTCGGGAGGCCTCCTCCTCAGTGAGGGAAAACACCGTATTACATGCTCCCCGAAATTTAAAAGCACCAACTTTTTGAAAATTCTCACATTTAAAATACAATGTGACGCCGGTCATTTCATTTAAGGTACTACAGGTAAAAATTGGAGTGCGATGAATAAAGGGATTAATTCGAACGGCTGCTTCCTTTATCATGCTAAGCCGGGGAAATTCTTTACTCATAGTATTTTGTCTCCTGATTAAGCTCTATAAAGTCTAAATTTAGAGCAAAAAAAATATTGAACAAGGCAAAAAAATCGAGTACTTTTTAGTAATTAAAAAACAGCGAAATCAGTGCTCTTTTACATACATGACCAGTAATCAGGAAACCTATATTCTTGAGGTTTCAATTGGTCAATAAAATAAAGTGAGGGAGGCAAGAAGGCACTATCGGAAAAAGGAAGCTGATTTCGCACGTTCAACACGATAATGTTACTCCATTTCATCTTTTTCTACGGCTTGCAATAGCTGAAAAATGTTAACTGTTGCCAATAGCTTCTGAGCAGGATTCGTACCAGAGCAAGGCAACCAATCCTCTGGCCACCAATTAGATTACCACTAAACTGGGAACACCTAAAACCCATTCCTGGAGCGGTAGAGGTTGTCTTTATCACTGTCTTAATGATTAAGACTTCCTAAGTTTGACATCAGGAAGCCTGATTTCAATTCCTCATACTTTATGATGATGAACCACATGCCTCTTGCTACCCCCAAACAACAAGTTAAAAAAGGGTGAGAGAAAAAGGATCTTTCACTGCTCACTTTTTATGGTCTTTAAAAAGGGTTATGGGAAGGGATGAAATCCAATTAAAGAACAACTCTTTGAAACGATTTACCTGTTTCCAATGGATCGTTTCTCTAAACGACCCAAAATAACGATGAAAGGTTATATCACTTTGTAATGTGATGAAAAGGTAAACCTGGAGCCTAACATTACCGGAGCTTATCTATTGCTCTGTTGATGTGGCGATTCCCCTGGATTGTATTTCATCCCCCCAATATTTACCCCCAAAAAAAAGTATGTTAAACAATCCTGATAATTTACCAAAGGAGGTCAGTTGGAGATGCTCAGCCTCATCCATAACCATTCTCCTCCGTAAACAAAGGCAACGTTAACCCTATCTATTCTCAGTATTCTCTGTGATGAACAATTATAAAAGCTTAAACCTTTAGGAGGAGTCATGAAACCAGCAAAATTTTTTGTAATACTCTTCCTTTTTGAATTCATTGTTTTACCAGGTTTTTCTCAAACCCAACCCGAATTCCCGGATACACGAGTTTGGAGCATCAGCTACTGGATGGAAATGGCCCAAAAAGGTCTGGTGCCCTACAATCCTCCGGTAGAGGTGCCACCTGCCAGATTTACTGGCAGTGAAATCCGGGTCCCCGGTCTGGTGATGCAAAATTCTCCGGATATTCCCATCATCGATGACACCACAGTAACCCAAAGTGAAAATTCGGTCTTTGTGAATCCCAATGATTACACCAAAGTGCTCATTTCTAATAATTCGACTGATTATCCGGTTACAACATTATACGGAGCGGACTACTGGATGACAAATGACGGAGGCAATACCTGGAACGGCTCGGTTCAGGGTGCCGGGGGAACGAACAAGGGAGATCCGGCTGCGGTCATTTCTTTGAACAACCGTTATTTCATTGGGTATATTGCTCCAGATTACGGACAGGGTGTGGCTTATTCAACGGATGAAGGAAATAGTTGGACACATGTTCAGATTGCCCCTGGAGGCTACATACTGGATAAAAACCACCTCTGGGTGGATAATAGCTGGTCAAGCCCTTATGTGTATTATCTTTATAGCGCCTGGACCAATCTTCAGGCCGGAAATCCCGCTTATCATGAAATCCAGCTATCCAGATCTACCGACAACGGGTTAACCTGGAGCACTCCAATCGTCATTAGTAGCGCAATCGCTGCCGGGAACCATAACCAGGGAGTTAATATTAAAACCGGCCCCAACGGGGAAGTCTATGCTGTTTGGGCAGTCTATGATAACTGGCCGGCGGATGAGAATGCCCTTGGATTTGCAAAATCTACTGACGGGGGTTATAGCTGGTTGCCTGCCACTCGAATCATCAATAATATCCGCGGGATTCGCCATACTGGTACTCACAAGAATATGAGAGTTAACTCTTTCCCCACCATGGCGGTAGATATCTCAGGTGGGCCTCGGAATGGGTGGATTTATGTGGTCTGGGCAAATTATGGAATCCCCGGAGTCAATAGTGGACCGGATATTGATGTTTATATGATCCGCTCAACGGACGGTGGCAATACCTGGTCACCTCCCATCCGGGTGAATCAAGACCCCACCGGTCAGGGGAAAGAGCATTATTTTCCGTGGATCACCTGCGACCCGGTCACCGGTCTCCTTTATGTAATTTTCTATGATGACCGTAACGTTTCCAGCACTGAATGTGAGGTATTTGTAGCGGTCTCATCTGACGGGGGTGATACCTGGGCTGATTTTAAAGTCAGTGATGTGGCATTTACTCCCGCACCGATCCCGGGGGTATCAAGTGGCTATTTTGGTGACTATCTGGGGATTTCTGCTTACAACAATCATGTTTATCCCGTCTGGACTGACAACCGTACCGGTTCTGGCCATGCATTGACCTACACCTCTCCTTTTGTGGTAACTGCGGGCCCGGATATCTGGGTTTCTCCTTCCAGTTTTCGGTTTTATGTTGAACAGGGAAGCGGTGATAGCAAGGGGATGCTAATTCAAAATACAGCTCCTGCCGGTAGCGGAAATCTGGACTGGCAAATCTCTGACGTTCCCATTCCCTCAACCCTCGCTCAACGGAGTGAACTATCCCCGGAAATTCAATGGGCGGAACCCGGAACCGATCTTTCTGAAATGTATCCTCCTTCTCCGAAAATTCCTCACTCACAACTACGTCCCACAGATACAGATTTGAATTCAACCCCCATTCATTATCAGAATTTGTCTCCCGTTGGTTTACCTTTCTATGATGGATTCGAATCCGGGGATTATAGCCGCTGGATAGAAGATACTGGTTCCGGTACCAAGGAGGTAACCAATACCACCTCCGCAGAAGGGTTTTACAGTTTCCATTTTCAGTACACCGGGCCCTTTGGCCATCTCTATAATGGTATTCACCAGGAATTTGACCCCGGCACCCAACCGAATTATATCAGTTTCTTTGTGCGTTCAGGTTCTATCAGCCAGGCGGATGGATATGTTGTCGTGACAGCCAATGGTGACAACACCCAGGTTATCTGGTTTTATGCGGATCCGACAGGTCATTTTTATGTAAATGCGGATGTAGGTGGGAACAATTCTTATCAGTACTCCTCAAATCAATGGTACTTCATTGAATTCCGCAATATTGATTGGAACACGAAAACCTTTGATTACTATGTAAATGGTGCTCTTGTTCAGTCAAATATTCCCTTTCGAAATGCTGCCTCCGTTAATGATATTGACCGGCTCTATCTGTTTAATTACTCCACCAATTCCGAAGCCTGGTGGGATGGTATAAAAGTTGGAGGCACCTGTACCTGGCTGAGTGAAAATCCGACCAGCGGCTCCATTCCTCCCGGCGGAAGTGATAATGTCTATGTTAATGTTGATGCCACCGGTCTGGCTGTGGGGGATTATGATTGTGAAATTATTGTAAACAGCAATGACTTTGATGAGAATCCGGTAGTTGTACCGGTACATCTTACCGTTACTCCACCGGGCGGATTTGACGCTCTTATCTGGGATCCGGTTGGCACTCCCCTTACACCGGAAGAAATTATTGCAAAGGTAAAAAGGGAGAAGGGAAAAACCATTTCTTATCAGGAAGCGGAAAGACTCTCCCGATTGTCACCCACTCAGAGCGCCATAGAAATCGCCAATGCCTTAGCGAATCTCGGATTAACCAGTCACCTGGTGCATTCTATGACCGGTATTGACTTGAATAACTATAATTATGTGTTTATTGTGTTGGGGCAATACCCCAATAATTATGTCATCCTGGATACCGATCCAGTGGCTACCCAAATTGAAAACTACATTGCTGGCGGCGGGAATGTTTACATTGAAGGCGGTGATGTATGGTATTATGATCCTCAATATGGCGGGGGGCATGATTTTAACCCCACCTTTGGAATCAATCCGATCTCCGATGGTGCTTCCGGAGGAGAGTTAAGTTACATTGTAGGTCACTCCTTTGCCTCTGGTCTCGATTTTATTTACAACAGCGGCACAGATAATTACCCTGACCATATTGATACGAGTGGAACAGGAGTCTATTTACATGAAAATACCTCCCCCAATTTCTTTTGTGGAATTGCCAATGAACCGGCCGGTAGAACCATTGGTACCTCATTCGAATTTGGTCAATTGGTAGATGGGCTTGTTACTAAAACGGATCTGATGTCAGCCTATATCAACTTCTTTGATAATGGTATCCCTGTTCCCGATATCGACGTTTCCCCGACCTCCTTTACCATTACCATACCAACGGACACTACCACTTTTAGATTAATGTCAATTAGCAATAACGGTACAGCCACCCTGAACTGGAACATGACCGAGCAACCGTTGCCCTTGCAAAACTCCATTTCGAGAAGTCATTCCGAAGCAGATAAAGCCAAAGGGGAATCCAGGAATCTCGTTTCTGTTGCGATAGCCACCCCTGATGACAACAAAACTTCCGTTGTACTGGATTGTCCATGGATATCGGAAAATCCAACTAGTGGATTTCTCCTTCCGGGATTGTCACAAACGGTTGATATTTTCATCGATGCTACCGGTTTAACACCCGGCACCTATAACTGTAATCTGGTGATCAACAGCAACGACCCGGATGAAAACCCGGTAATCGTGCCGGTAACCCTGAATGTCACAGCGAATCCACCGGACATTGATGTGATTCCTACATCATTTACGTTTAATTTACCCCCCGGTGGGACGGATAGCGATGTGATGACCATCTCCAACACCGCACCTGCCGGTTCACAGGATTTGCTCTGGAACATCACCGAGCAGTCCTTACCGCTGGTGATGAACGATGGAACGATCATACCGGCGAAGATAAAACCGGCTGCCAGGAGCAGTTATAAAACAACTTCAGGCATCCAATACATTGAAGGCAACGCCAGGCAAATCCGGAAAGAATCCCAGACCAATTCCTCGATGTCCACCGGAAAACATACTCCTGCACGAAAAATCTCGAAGCGTTATGCCAACAGCCCGGCACTCGTAGCCCTGTTTAAAGACCAGAATCCCTGGGGTCTCACCACCAATGAAGATATCCTAAACGCCAACGGCATTTCTTATGATGTTTACACTTCCAGCGATATGGGAACGGTAAACCTGACGCCATATGATAAGGTAGTAATTGCCTCTGTCCAGCCGGATGCCTTCTACACTGCCCTGAGCGCCAATAGTGCCTGGTT
>RFIL01000541.1 GCA_003695285.1 Calditrichota bacterium | reverse complement strand
CCCCGGTTTACAGCATCCCGAACATTTCCACCGATAAATAGGGCGTTATGAACAAAGCTTTTGGCATACTGTGGTTGAACATAAGGAGCTTCACCAAAATGAAGCATGTGTACAATCTCAACGTTTTCAAGTTCAGAAGCTCTTTCTACCAGCGTATTCACCAGAACTTGCGGGATTCCTGCACCTCCTCCCAGATAAATGCGTTCACCTGATTTAATCCGGGAAACGGCCGTCTTTGCGTCGGTTACTTTACTTCTATATATATCCATCCAACTCATTCGATTTTCTCCGCTTTTTTACCCATTGCTGCTGCCACCTGAGCATGAATCAGTTTTCCTTCAAACACATTAACTCCTCTTCGAAGTGCCGGTTGATGTTTCATTGCCTGAGTGATTCCTTCGTTAGCAATTTCCAGAACAAAGGGTAACGCAGCATTTGAAAAGGCATAACTGGCACTTCGAGCAACTCGTGCCGGAACATTAGGCACACAATAGTGAATGATGTTTTCTTCCAGATACCAGGGGTTGGCAAGTGTGGTGGGTCGGCTGGTTTCTACATTACCACCACTGTTAATAGCATAATCAAGGATAACAGCTTTGGGGCGCATTTTAGTTAGCATCTCCCGGGTGACCAGTGTTGGAGCCCTGCCTCCGGGAACAGCAGCCGCACATACCAGGATATCTGCAAAGGAGACGGCTTTGGCGATATTATGGGGGCTGGAAAGCATAGTGGAAATTTTTCCGTTGAAGTAATTATCGATCATCCGTAAAATATCGCGGTCTTTGTCGAGAACCATTACCTGAGCACCCATATTATAAAAAGCCCGGGCAGCATTAAATCCCAGTACACCGCCTCCTAACACTACAACCGCTGCCGGTGCAACACCCGGTATCCCACTGATGAGAATTCCTCTCCCTCCTGCAATACTATCCAGTAATTCACCGGCAATAATCGGGGCCATCCTTCCCGCCACTTCACTGGTGACTTCCAGCACCGGAAGTCGGCCCTCATCGGTTTGTATCGTTTCATATCCAATGGCAGTTATTTCTTCTTTTTCAAAAACCTCCAGCAGGTCAGGGGAGGCTACGGCAAGGTGGAGGTAACTCATGATGATCTGATGGCGATGAAAACAGGGATATTCTTCTTCTGTAGGGCGACCGATTTTCACCACCATATCTGCCCGACCACAGGCTTCTTTGTGACTATAAACGATCTGCGCACCCACGGAAAGGTAATCTTCATCTTTAAATCCGGCTTCTAATCCTGCTTCATGTTCCACTATCACCGTATGACCAGCTCGAACTAATGCGTCAACAGCGGGAGGGGTTAAACCCACTCGTTTCTCCAGGGGACGAACCTCTTTCGGTATCCCGATGTTCATTCTCTTCTCCTTAAGCCAATCTTATTCAACATAAGTTATCGGGTTCTGTTAAAAGAACCTAATGACTAAATAAAATTCTATGAAACTAACAATTAACCTTATCGCACACTTTGTAACGTTTTGATGTAATTCGCCCTGACCAATGCCGCCGGTTCTGCTACTGCCTGGTAACTCATACTCCCTTTCATTTGAGAGATGGATTCATATTCATGTTCTTCCATCCAATTCTGGAGATTTTCCAGGATACGAGAAACAGCCCGGGGTCCCTCTTTCAACAGCACGGAGGCCATCATGGTTACATCGGCACCTGCCATCACCAGTTTTAATACATCGTCTGCCGTATGAACACCGGAAGTTGCCGCCAGACTGGCTTCAATTGTTCCATACAAAATGGCAATCCAGCGTAACGGCAGTTGAATTTCATGGGAGTTGCTGAGATGGATCTGAGGAACTACTTCCAGCGTCTCCAGATCAATATCAGGTTGATAAAATCGATTGAAGAGGACCAGAGCATCAGCACCGGCTTTATCCAGCCGGTGAGCCATGTTGGCAAAAGAACTGAAATAAGGACTCAGCTTCATTGCCACCGGAATGTTAACCGCTGATTTTACCGCTTTCAGGTCATCAAGATAGATTTGCTCCACCTCCTGGCTGGTTAATTTCGGGTCGGTGGGGATGTAATACACATTCAGTTCCAGTGCGTCTGCCCCGGCTTCTTCCATTTTTTGGGCAAATTTAATCCAGCCTCCCGGGGATACCCCGTTCAGACTTCCGATGACAGGTATATCCACTGCTTCTTTTAATTTCCGAATCTGATCAAGATATTCTTCTGCTTCCATGTTGTGGAATTCTTCCGGTTCAGGGAAATAACTTAAAGCTTCGGCATAACTTTCACTGAAGGTTGTCAGGAAATGATCGATCTCATGGGCATCCCGCTGTATCTGTTCTTCAAATAGCGAATACATAACAACAGCGGCAATTCCCATGTCTTCCAGTTCTTTAATCGTATCCACGCTGGCAGAAAGCGGAGAAGCAGATGCCACCAGCGGATTTTTTAATTCGAAGCCCATGTATGATGTTTTTAAATCCATTTCCATCTCCTTTTGGTTATAAGTTACATAAAGACCCGCTACATCCAACTTGATCGTTAATTCTCTTCTGTATGCTTACCATTGGGTTGAAAAATATCCTGCATCCGTTCATAAATTTTCCAGCGCTCCTTGACATTTTCCTGTGCCAAATTCAGGAGATGACGAGCGCGCTGAGGATCCACTTTGGTAAGCATTTTATAACGGGCTTCATTATAAATATATTCAGAAAGAGGTACTTTAGGACCACGGGAATCCAACACAAAAGGATTCTGGCCTTCGACCTGAAGCTGAGGATTATATCTGAATAATGGCCAATACCCACTATCAACGGCCAGTTTCTGCTGTTGTAATCCATGAACCAGATCATATCCATGGGCAATACAATGGCTGTAGGCAATGATTAGAGAGGGTCCCGGATAGCTTTCGGCTTCCAGAAATGCTTTGATAGTATGGGTGTCGTTAGCACCCATGGCGACTCTTGCCACATAGACGTTACCATAACTGAGCGCCTGCATGGCAAGGTCTTTTTTGGCAGTTTGTTTACCGGCTGCCGCAAATTTGGCCGCCGCACCCAGAGGTGTGGCTTTGGACATTTGACCGCCTGT
>RFIL01000540.1 GCA_003695285.1 Calditrichota bacterium | reverse complement strand
TTTCGCCTGAACGGCTCGATTAAACTTAGATTTCTCAAAGTCACGTCCACCGACCATCGCCAGTATATGCCCATTACGATGATCCAGTGCAATAAAGGCAATCTGTACTTCTGTTTCCTCGGCAAATACGGAATCGGGTATCTCATTCTCCTCTTTCCATTCCTTCAGGTGCTCCATCACCCGCTCCTGTAGAGCCGGCATGTGCTTTCGAATGGCACTGTCCATTGCTGCCTGATATGCCGTGTGAAGGGTGGTATAAACCCGTAATCCATCTTCATAAACATTGACGTTCAGAGAATCCTGTAGTGCATTGAGTTGTTGACGGACATATTCGGTAAAATAGGGGGCAATCCCCAGAACACCTTCCTCCGTTGCGGTAAGCAGGGGAGTTTGTTTTAAGCTATCATATTCGGTTTGGGAGAGATAGTTACAGACCACCATGTTATGCAAGACCAGATTTCTTCTGGCAACCGCCCGATCCGGATGGCGGATCGGAGAATAAATGGCAGGCCCTTTGAGGAGACCAATCAATAATGCCCCTTCTTCCGGGGTTAGATCGCTGACCTCTTTGTTAAAATATTTCTTGGCAGCACTTTGAATTCCATATGCGCCTCTTCCGAAATAAGACAAATTCAAATACATTTCCAGGATTTCTTCCTTCGAGTAGGTCCGCTCAATTTGTATAGCGGTGAGGATTTCTCTTAGCTTCCGGAGAATATTCCGTTGGAATCCAATTTTTTTGTTAAAGAGGTTTCGGGCAACCTGCATGGTGATGGTACTGAACCCCTGACGAAATCCCAGACTTCTTAAATTCACCCATACTGCCCGGGGAATATGTTTCACATTGATCCCCCAGTGATGAAAAAAATCCCGATCTTCGGTTGCCAGAGCGGCTTTTATGACATGATCGGGAATCAGGTCCAGCGGAATCCAGACTCGATTATAGACAAACAACTCATGTATCACCTTATCATCCTGAGAAAAAATGCGCGTGACCTGAGCAGGGTTCACATTTTCCAGTTCTGTTAAATCGGGCATCCCACTGATTAACACAAAAAAGAAACCAACAAAGATCAGAAGTATAACACCTGATGTAATCCAGAAAATACGTTTTCTCGTTTTCATGAATCTTTAATATCCCCTTTTCCTAAGTATTGAGAAAATTGAAGTTTGTTTTCTCCACCCCGATGGTCAATTGGATAATGTATCTTACCGTTAGTATTATACCATTATGCAAAAAAAGTAAAAAGGTTTCGCAAATTAGGTAGTTGAATGAAATAACACTATGGAAAATATCACATTCAAGGCGAATGATTTTTACCGATGTTTCCGTTATTCGTGAATTCGATAACTGTTAAAAGGCGCAAAAACTTATTCAATGTCGAGAAGCAAATCAAGCCTTTTATAAGGATATAGCAGTCAAAAAGACATCTTTTTTCATTTGGAAAGAGGATCCGCCAGACCTTATATTCATGGGGTACGAATAAAGAAATCAAATATTTATGAAACTCATTTTGTTCATTTTATCGCTAATATTACTGTGGTCCTGTGCGGGTAGCCGAATGGATTATCCGGCCAGTCACCCCCAACAGGGAGATTCTTCGAACCTGGCGGTTGACCATTATCTTTCCGGGGCTCTGTTTGATTTCCAGGAGCATTATGGTGCAGCCCTGCGTGAATATTTTTCCGCACTCAAGTATGATTCCACGTCTGCTCAAATTCTGAAAGCTATCGGGCGAGATTATTACCGTATGGAACAACTTTCCCGAGCAATTCCCTATTTAAAGCGCTCCTTTCAAAAGGATTCCACGGATAAGGAGACCCTCTTTCTACTGGCCGAAGCATATTATAAATCCAATGATCCGGAAAATGCTATCTACTATTTTGAAAAACTTTACAACCTGGATCCCTATAACACCGCCATTCAGAGCAATCTGATTTTTCTATATTCTCACACTGGAAAGATCGAGAAATTAATTCAATTTCGTGAACAACTGGTGGATTTAATGGGATATCAGGGAGACTATGCCTATCGTCTCCTCTCCCTCTATATGCAGTTTAACAAATTGGATAAAGCCCATCAACTGGTGGAAAAATTAATCCAGCATGATTCCTCCAAAGCGCTCAACTGGATCATGTATGGGAATGTACTGGAACAGGAAAGTGACACCACCCGTGCTCTGGAAGCTTATCGAAAGGCTGTAATTCTGGAACCGGAGAATGACCAGATTCTCAATCAACTTTTTTTAACTTATTTAAAGCGCCGGGATTGGTCAGGGATGATACACACCTTTGGAGCACTGGTGGAAGAAGATTCCACCAATTTTCGGGCACGATTATTTCTGGCGGAAGCTTTTATAAATCAGAGAGAATACCAAAGGGGAGAGAAATTACTCAAACCGCTTCTCCAGTTGGAGACATATAAACCCCGGGCTTATCAATTATTGGGTCAAATAGCCATCGAGCAGAACGATCTGGAAAAAGCCAAGCTCTACTTTCGGGAATTGACCCAACTGGAGCCCTGGAACTCTCAGTTCTGGCAAATTCTGGCCAGGATCCATTTACAGGAAAACAACCTGGAAGAGACTCTTAAAATTCTCCAGGAGGCACTTACCTATAATGCAGACGACGCAGAACTCCTCTCCTTACTCGGCATCACTTTTCAGCAACTGGAACGCTATCAGGAAGCAATCCAACCCCTGGAAGCGGCATTGGA
>RFIL01000016.1 GCA_003695285.1 Calditrichota bacterium | reverse complement strand
TGAGGGGTCACCAGCAGGGTGTCTTTTTCAATGTGATGACAGACTTCATCCATGGGGGTAACCAATTCGGAAATATCACTTCTTTCAACCATCTGGGCTGAACCCTTCAACGTATGCATCACAACACCCAGTTGACGACGGAAATCGGGATTGTCAGGATCGCTTCTTAATTGCGATAATTTATCCTGAATTTCATTTACATAGCCCAGGGCTTCCAGATTAAACACCTGTTGAATATCTTCAGTGTCTTCCTGGGGTTCAGAGATAACTCCCAGGTCTGATGTTACCTGTTCCGGGGCTTCTACCTGAGGTTCTTCTTCCACAAATGATGAAGTATCAACAGTTGATGTTGGCTCTTCTTCAGCCATTGAAGGCATTTCATGGAGAAGATTGTCAAATTCCAATAGTAAGGCTTCGGCATTGATTTCATTCGGTATATTTTGGAATTCATTTTCCAGGTGGTCTAAAAAGGCATTTAGATCAGCCCGGAAAGAATCTTTATCGGTAATAAATTTTCCGGTAAAGGCATCAATTTTTATTTCTAACATTCGAGCTAATAATTCCAGGCTATCATTGTGAATCAGAGCACTGTTTTCCTGTAAATCGGCAAAGAATTCTCGAAGAGGATGGGTGACAAAGTTTTCCAGATCCTCTGTGGTGTTCAGCATCTCCTTCAATTGATAAATGTTCCGGAGATGGACATCTTTGAAAGCCGCATAAGATGCCGGAAGCTCTTCAAATATTTCCTGAAGTTGCTGGGTAAAATCTTGCCATTCCCGGGCAGAAATGTGGGTGTATTGATCCCCCAACTGTTGAAGGAGATTGCGTAATGACTGTTGTTGAGAATCATTTAGCTGATCCGATGAAGTCTGTTGGGAAATTTCCTGAAATTTTTTCCAGAACTCCGTGGCCCCATCTAATCCATGTTGCTGAGACCAGAAAAGAAGGTCTTCGGTAAGCTGGTTTGCCTTTCCCGGAAAGGATGATGAATCTCCCGCTTCGAGCGTTCTGATAAGCTCTGATATGGTACGAGAAGCCACATCACCGAAGGCTTTTTCCCTCACGTTCGGATCACTAAACGGCAACCCTTCTGCTTCCTCTACCAGGAGTTTGGACCGTACATCATTAATTTTCTGATCAATTTGATTAATCAGAGGAGTTTCTACCTCTTCCACAGCAGCATTAATGTAGTCCGGTAAAATGGATAGCAGGTTGTTAATTTTCTCTTCCGTTTCACCCTGAAAGTATTTCTTGGCGGTTTGAAGATGTTGAGTGATACTCAACAGTGCTTCGGCAACTTTTTCCACCCCCGGATAGGCATGTATCTGACCCAGGTCTTTCAATCCTTTTAAGTGTTCTTTTAGTTCGCCAATGGCAGAAGGATCTTCTCCGTTTGAAAGCAATTTGTGTAAGGTATGAAGTATATCTTCTTTATAAGCATTTACTTCACCAATCACATAGTCACGCAAGAATTTTCGACGGGTTCTTTCCTCTTCGGAAAGCGTCTTGGAGGAAGCATCCCTGGAAAGGAATTGCTCGGTTAACGCTTCGATATCCTCCTTCGTTTCAAATTCTTCTGCAGAGGTATCTTCTTGTGCTACTTGTTCAAACAATTCTTCCAGCGGTCGTTCTTCCTGTACGGTTTCTTCAGTCGCAGCTTCAACTTCAGCCGGGGCTTCCGTAAAGGATTGCGGATACTCTGATGCTAACTCCAGAAGTTTTTCTGTAAACAGTGTACCATTTTCCTCGAAATTATCCATTAGCTGAAGGGGATCTTTTTCCTCCGGAGTAGGGAAGAGGGTATGATAGAGGCGACTCAATTCATTGATTCGGGAATCTGTAATGTTTTTCTCCAGATGTTGGAATGCCTCAGGTTCTTTCAGCACCTTGTGGAGAAAATTCATTACCTCCGGTGACAGAGAAGTCTGTTGCTCTTCTGCTTTTCGGGATAAAATATCTTCAAGTGCATAAAGATAGTATTCATCAAAGCTCAGAGGCTGTTGTTCACTTTCTTCCACTTCTTCCAGCGGGCTTTCCATGAATTTGACCAGAGATTCTTTCCAATCTTCCTGTTGCAGGTAAACCTGAAAAATATCAAGGAACTCATTCGCCCGTTCCGGAATTTTGGCAACGGCTTCATCGGGTGAAAGGTTGGGTAGATGTTCGAGCATGTCAGAAAAAAAGATAGCCAGATCGCTTGTGAGTTGAGAACGAGCCAATTTTTCAATTCCATTTTGCGCATTTTCTTCACATTCCAGAAAATCGAGTAATTTCCGGAGATAACCCAACTCTTCCTCTCCATAGCTATCAGCAGATTGTTTTCGAATGGTTGATAGCAATTCATAGAAATAAAATGAGCGAAAATCAAGTGGCGTAGTTGTATTCATAATGATCCTGCTTATTTAGGTTTTTTCATAATTAAATAATCAGGAGAACCGTCAATATTTAATTTATCGTTAACGATATTAGTGTTCTTCTAAAATTTTATTATTTGAACTAACTTTGCTCAATCTGAACTTGGAAACAGCGGTATTTAAAATTCGGGAGAGCGTTTCCATCTCTTCCGCTAAGGCATGAGATTTTCGGGCTCCGCGAGCGGTTTCCTGAGCAATAATAGCCGTGCGTTTCATCGCCTCGGCAATGTTTGAGCTTGCTTTGGTTTGTTGCTGGAAAGCTCCTGAAATTTCGGTAATTGAGTTAGATGAAATTTGCACCATTTCAATGATCTGCTTTAAAGCAGTACCGGCTTCATCGACATATCGAGTCCCTTTTTCAACCTCATCGGTTCCGTGTTCCATCGCCATCACTGCTTCGCTGGTACCGGCTTGAATTGTCTCAATCAGGGCTGCGATATCTTTGGCCGCCTGACTGGAACGTTCTGCCAGGACTCGTACTTCATCGGCAACAACTGCAAATCCCCGCCCCGCTTCTCCGGCACGGGCCGCTTCAATGGTTGCGTTCAATGCCAACAGATTGGTTCTGTTAGCAATATCGCTGATGACCTCGATGATTTCACCAATTTCGACTGACCGCTCTCCCAAAGCTCTGACCCGTCGTGCAGTTTCTTGAACTCGTTCCCGGATTAAATGCATCCCTTCAATGGATTTTTTTACAACTTCCATGCCACCCTGAGCCACTTCCGCTGCGCGACGGGCGGATTCCGCTGCCTGCGAGGTTCTTTCATTGGCTAACTGGAAAATGTCAGCCATCTTGCGCACGGCATCATAGGTGCCCTCAATTTCCTTGGCCTGGGTTTCCGCACCCTTGGACATGGTCTCTGTTGTCTCCAGAATTTCTCGGGTAGATTTGGCAATTTTATCTGATGCTGATTGCACCTCACGAATTAACCGTGATAGATCAGCGACCATTAAATTAAAAGAGTCAGCCAGCGCACCAAGGGTATCTGCGGTAACTTCGGCGCTGACGGTGAAATCACCATCTGCAGCTGCGGATACAATGCGAAGCAAGTGAGTGATATTCTGTTGTAATCGATCCCTGTCAGCTTCAGTCTCAATCAGTCCCTCCAGCTTTTCAAGCATCACATTCAGAGCATTACCGATTTTTTCCAGTTCATCCTGCGTATGCATTTCCAGGCGAAGGTGATAATTCCCTTCAGAGACTTTATTCACAAAATCAACATAACGATCAATAGGACGTGTCACCATCTTCGATAACACATAGCTTATGCCAAAACACAGGGCTACAGCAATCAGCAGATAGGCCCCGAATCGTAGCCAGGTTGACGGAAGGGCAGCATGAATCGTTTCGCTGGAAATATCAACCTTTCCAATGGCGACGATTTCCTGTTTTCGGTTATAAATGGGAGCAAATACAGAGTATAATTCTTCATTTGCTTCCATGTATGCGGGTTTATAAACAACCAGCTGTTTTTCAATCACTGATGAAAATTCATCATAGTAAGGGTATTTTTCTAAAAAAGTGTAAGTTTTTTGAGTGGTATAAAAGACATTTGCTACATCCACCTGGGGGATCAGGATGGATATGCTTTTAATGGGAAGCCGGGATGAAGGATTGGCGAAAATTCGATGGATCATCTCAATTTGGGTGGATATCACTCGATGTTCCACGCTTTGAGTGGAATTTTTCTCCACGGCTCGCTCGATGGCGTTCCCATCAATATTACTGGATAAAAGCCGACCAATCTGTTCTAACTGGACCCGTGCCTGGGTCAACAACTCTTCTTCCTCATTCTGAGAATCCCAGTAAACCAAAATAGCGATGGCAAAGGTACTCAAAGAAAGAAGAATAAAGAAAAATTTCCATTGGAGACCAATAAAATTGTGTCTCATTGATGGTCACCTGCTTAATAGTGGGCTAACAATTGTTTAGTTTTAAATAAACTCTCAATATCTAAAATATGGATCATGTTCGGTCCATTAATGATAAGTCCATTGAGAAAGTTTTCCATGGTTCTGGAGACTAACCCACGTGGACTTTTAAGTTCATTTTGTTCAACATATATAATACTATGTATTTTATCTACCAATACCCCTACACAAAACCCCTCTTCTTTTTCTACCAGAATGACCATGTCATCCGATTGAATCTGCTTTGCCGGTAGTCCAAGAATGGGAGAGATATCTACCAGGGGAAAAATCTCACCCCGATTGTTAAACACTCCGTAAAAGATTTCATCACTGTTGGGTAACGGAGTAAAACGGGGTAGAGGTATCACTTCTCTTGAGTAAATTATGTCCAAACCAAATAATTTACCACTCAGTTCAAATATTGAAAACCGTTCAATCTCTTGGGCATTTCGGCCATTCGTTGTTTGCATAATCGCTTGTTAAAAGAATTAAATCACGCCGATTTTTGAACCAATTCTTTAATTTTGGCTACCAGCTCTTCATCTTTAAAAGGTTTTGGGATAAAATCATCTGCTCCCAGTTGTTTGGCTTTGGTGGTTTCCCTGGGGGTATCCTTTGCCGAGAGCATCACCACCGGGATATCTTTACTGGCTTTGATGGCTTTTAAGACATCTAACCCATTCATATCCGATAACATAATATCCAGAATGATCACATTCGGGGTATTCTCATCCAGGTAATTTAATGCTTCTTTGCCTGTGGCCACAGAAACTATGTTCAAATTTTCGTTTTCCAGTGCAATTTCCACCATTTTGCGAATGACCACACTGTCATCGACAACCAGCACGGTAGGACGTTCACCAGTCTCAGGCGGAGTTTCGACTTCCAGAGGAGCTTCCGGGGCTTCTGTCTCTTCCTCGGTTTGAGGCTCAAATAACTCAGTTTCGTCAATGGAAACTTGCATATCTTCAATGGTTGTAGTCTCTTCCGGGAAGGCAGCTTCTGCTTCGGCTGGAGGAGTTTCAAAATCTTCACTCGTTGAGCCGAGTTCTTCAACAGATTCTTCACTTTCTAATTCCGGGGTTTCCTCGAATAAGTCATCCAGATCAAGGTCTTCCCCCAGCCCGGCTTCTTCTTCCGGGGTAGAAAGGTCTTCCATGGGAGATTCAGTGGTTTCCTCTTCAGTTTCTGTCTCATCCAGTAGATCCCCGATCAACTCATCCAGTTCATCTTCTTCTGAGCTTTCTTCTACAGCAGGGAACGTTTCTTCTTCTTC
>RFIL01000539.1 GCA_003695285.1 Calditrichota bacterium | reverse complement strand
TGCAGTGAGATAATTCCAGCTTCCATTACCTTTCTTTTTATAAATCTTGTATTCATCCAGATCCGCCTCATTGTTGGCATCCCAGGAGAGCAGGGGGTGATTGTTGGCGCTGGTGGAAACGGTTAGGTTGGTTGGGGCAAGAGGGGGAAAATCCCGCTGACGGAGTTTGAGGGTGGAATTGTAGTCATCTATCCAGATGACGTAAACATCATTGCTGTTGGCAGCAATCTGTTGGTTATCTGCGTAGGTGTCGGAAGTGAAATTGAACACGGAAGACCAGCCGTTTTGCCAAACCCGGTATTGTTTATCGGTGGAGACAATATGGAGGCGGTCATCGGCGGTGACGGCCATATCCACGGGGGAGACACCAGGGTCTACGTCATAAGATTGCAATAACTGGGGAGAAGACCAGGAAGCGCCTCCGAGGTCGCGATTGATATAGTATAAATCATAGTAAAAAAAGCCAATTCCGGGAACAAAATCGTAGTAGAAGCCATGGAGTTTGGAAGAGGTAGCGATTACCATTGCCCGGGCGGCATCGTTGAAAATCTGTTGTGAACTTTGCCAGCTTCCGTTGTAGCGGTCCCGGGTTTTGGCAAGGTCATGATTGCCGACCGGGTCCTGATATTCCCCGTCGGTAAAGGCCACGTGCACCCGGCTGGCGGAGGTGGTCACACTGGGGAAGCCGCCGGCGTCCCCGGAGAGATCGGTGACTTGCTTGAAATCTTGCCATAAAGTGTTCGGTTCATGAGGATGCCTTTGGTAATATGTATTGTACTCGGAATTATTCGGATCGTAAGCGGAATAGGCAATGTGTAATCCGCTACCATCAGTCCATAGATCGATACCATTGCTGGTGGAATTTGGCAAGGTAATCGGCTGCAAATCGTTCCAGGTACTGCCGGCATTGGAAGATTTTTTGGTAAGAATGTTCCCACCTTTCTTATAAGAAATATACACATTTCCATTCCACCCTGCAATCTGGCTTAAGCGTGGGTCTTCCGTGAAGTTATCAATCACTGTACTGCGTATTTGGTTACCAGTGGCACTAAACAGATAATAGACCAACTGGTTTGACTTTTGAACGATGACATGATTTCCATCAGCATCGGTATACAAATCGATGCGATCAGCCGAATTCACGCTGATGTTCAGGTTAATTGTGTTGTTCCAATTGGAACTCTGGGCAAGCCCTATAACGATTAGGGTAATTACCAACAAGAAGATTAAACGAACTTGTCTTAACATGACGTATCTCCTCTGATTAAATGTTACTTGATGAATAGCAATTTCTTCACCTCCCGATTCCCTCCTGAGGTTAATACATAGAAGTAAAGGCCGGAACTCACCTCCTTTCCATTATTGGTTCGACCGTCCCATTTAATAGAATGCTCCCCGGGAGCATAAACCTGGTTATTTATTAAACGCATCACCTCCTTTCCAGTCAGGTCAAAGATGATTAATGTAATTGGAAGCCTTTGCGGTAGATAGAACGATATCCTGGTGGAACCATTGAAGGGATTGGGAAAATTTTGGAAAAGCCTGAATTTCTTAATCCCAACGGGAGGGATATCTTTGATTCCGGTTATGCTATGGTTCAAATAAAAATATGATTTAATACGTGGTATGACGGCAATGTCGGTTACACTTACAAATAACTCCAATTTACCGGAATTGAATACATCATACATGCTAACACTTTGAATTTCCTGATTGAGGTTTTCCCAATAGTCATAATAAAACAGGTCAAACTGCTGTGAGGCATCATTCCAGATCAGCATAGCGACGGAGGAGGAAAAAGAAAAAACCAGGTCTTGAATGCCATCCCCATTCACATCGTAAGCATAGAGTTCGGTGGTCCCCAGAACACCTGTGCCTAACAAAAAGATACTGCGAACCTTCTGGTAGGTATTGTTTCCGGATGCTTCAAACCAATAAATCCGGGAAGCGGGTATGCCGTTGTAATAGGAACTTCCGCCGATGAAAAACTCCGGTTTCCCATTGCCGTCCATATCATTGGTGCTGGCGTTTAGATAAGCATTGGGTGCGGAGATAGTATCGCTAAACGTCAGTTGATAGACATCATCCCCGGTATTTTCAAACACAAACACATCTCCAAACAAGCCGCCGGTATCGAATTCCTTGAATCCATCTCCATCAAAATCGCCCACGCTAAACCCGGAGGTGTAAAATCCGGGGGAGCACATCCCGAACTTACGGTCAAAATTGTTCAGGCTATCATCATATTCGGCAACAAAAATTTCATAACAGGGTTGGGGAATGGTATCATCGCCCAGATAAAGCACATCGGTGATGCCATCATTATCTAAATCGGTAAATGTTTCGGAACCAACTGTTCCAAGGGCATACCACATGATATGGGAAAAATTAAAAACGTTGGGATAAGAGTCAGGCTGGGAGCTTTCGTAATTTTTGAAAAAATTAATTGGCGGTTGATAAATAAATTCCTGACCTCCTTTTATATTTAATTCTTTTAATGAATCTTTGTCAACATCAGTTATTGCAATAGGTATAGTTAATGATGTATCGGTATATATTTTTTTTAAGGCAAACACAGTGTCAACTTGTAACTCAAAAATTCCAACTTTTAGAAAATCCATATTTATTGGAATTTTGTAAGTACCGATAACATCAATCCAATTGTTATTATTTAGTTCTGAAATAACGAGTGGATAGCCTTCAAATCCTCCAACAGGTATCATGTTTCTTCTTGTATATTTCCAGTTATACAGCGTGGTATCCACATTAATCAGATCAATCACCTGCACGCTGGGGCTGGAGACGAGTTTGCTAATATCTATGTGGTGGTCGGTAATATCCACGTATTTCACCATGCCGGTCATTTTGTGGGTCATCTTCAGCAGGTTGGGTTCTGTTTCTTCCACCTGCCATTCCTGTTCCAGGTGGCGCAGGCGGCGTTCCTCCAATCCGCCGGGAATGCGG
>RFIL01000538.1 GCA_003695285.1 Calditrichota bacterium | reverse complement strand
GTTAATCAAATGGATGTTCATTTTCTGGGTTGGGCAGATTGGGGTCATCCTGGGGATTTTGTTTGCTTTTTTTAAAAAGTAAAGGCACTGTTCACCACTAGGAATCTGCAAAAGGTTAGAGGAAATATACCAGTTCCAAATAGACACTCCTGATAGAAACTATCGAATGCAATTTAACACTTACTAAAATATCATGAGTTGCAGGTATCTTTCGTCGATTTTATTCTCTTTTGCTTTATCTCTATGTGGTGTATGGTGAATCGTAACAAGGTAAGTAATAGATCAGGGTTAGTAGTTTATATTAAGTTCTTCAGCATGTTGCACCTGTCCTCTTGAGCCATCCGATTTTCCGGACCAATTAAATTTCTCTTTCCCATACCTAAAAACCTTTGTATCTTTGCCCGGTAAATTGAGTTTCTTAAATACTTTTACCGTAATGAACCCGGATGGGACAAAGAACAAATTTGAGACAATAAAGTGTAATAAATATTAGGAATTTGCTAAATAGTTGGCAGGAAGATGAAAAAAGTTTACATAGAGACATACGGCTGTCAGATGAATGTCTATGACAGCGAGATTGTAAAGTCAGTTTTGGGGAAGTCGGGATATGAGCTAACCGATTCCGAAGCTGAAGCGGATATCGTATTGTTAAATACCTGCTCGGTGCGGGAAAATGCAAATCGCAAGGTTTATAACCGAATCCATCAGATCAAGCAGCGTCGGAACGATGAGCGGGTGATGATCGGTATCCTGGGGTGTATGGCAACCAATTTTCGCAAACAGTTGCTGGAAAACCCTAAACTTCCGATCGACTTCATCGCAGGGCCGGATAGTTATAAGCGCTTACCCCAATTAATCAGTGAGGTATCCGCCAATGGTGCGGATGGTAAAAATTTTGATGTGACCCTGTCAGAGTTTGAAACCTATTCCGATGTATATCCCACCCAGAGCAGCGGGGTTAACGCATGGGTGGCCGTGATGCGGGGATGTGATAATTTCTGTACCTTCTGTGTGGTGCCTTATACACGCGGTAGGGAACGAAGCCGTTCACCGGAGAATGTTGTGGATGAGGTGAAACGACTGGCTGACCAGGGATTTCGTCAGGTCACCCTGTTGGGACAAAATGTGAATTCCTATAATTATGAGGGGAAGGATTTTGCTTATTTGCTGCAAAAAGTCAGTGAGGTGCAGGGGATTGAGCGGATCCGTTTTACCTCTCCTCATCCCAAGGATTTTCCCCGCAATTTGCTACAAGTGATTGCTGAAAATCCCAGGGTGTGCAAACAAATCCATCTACCCCTCCAGGCAGGCAATGACCGCATTCTGGAGATGATGAACCGAACCTACACTCAGAAGGAGTATCTGGAACTGGTGGATGAAATCCGTGGCCTGATTCCCAACATTGTACTTACCACTGACATCATTGTGGGATTCCCCACCGAGACTGATGAGGAATTTGAGGATACAGTGAAGGTAATGGAACAGGTCGTGTTTGATTCTGCTTTTATTTTCAAATATTCGGAACGCCCCCATACCATCGCTCAGCGCAAGTTTCCGGATGATGTGCCGGATGCGGTCAAAACCGAACGAATTGTGCGGCTGAATGAGCTCCAGAAAACTCATTCATATCAAAAAAATGAGGCCCACATCGGGGAAATCCATGAAGTATTAATCGAGCAAGAGACGACCAAAAAGTCACCCGATGAATTTCAGGGGCGCAATGATGGTAACAAAATTGTGATTTTCCCTCGAGGTGACTATCGGAAAGGGCAGTTTGTTCATGTTCGCATTACCGAGGTAACGGCTCATGTATTACGGGGGGAAGTGGTGGAAGTGCTTTCCAAATGAAGTACGGGGCGGAATTTATAGCCATAGGTGATTAATCCTCTTTCTCCTTCTTCGCTGATCCTGCGAACCACCATCTCCACATCCATTCCGATAAAAACTTCCTCAGGTGTTATATCTGTCAACTGGGCGGTGATTCGTACCCCTTCTTCCAAATCTACCAATGCGACGGTGTATGGAACAAATTCCATAAAACGCGGGGCGGATTGATAAATCGTGGTAAAGCTATAAACGGTGCCTTTCCCGGAAAATTCGATGGTTTGAAAATCCTTCCCTTTGCAATGCATACATATCTTACGAGGAGGGAAATATTTTTTTCCACAGGATGAGCACATATTCCCCTGTAATCGATACCGCTGCTTTTGCAATCGCCAGTTACGTGGGATTTCCATAGGCTTTCTTTCCTTTAAAATTCTAAGACTCAGTAATGATTCACCTCAGAGTACCCGGAGATGAAATTGCGATATATCTCAGATTTGAGTTAGGGCATCTTTCCTCAATTTTTATTTTCTTTTCTGGCTCTCTGTATTCTTTGCTAAATGCAACAAGAAAGACTTTTTATCTATTCGCCAGAATGGTGGAAATGACAGTAGCACCACTCCCGCCGATATTTTGCGTTAGGGCTATTCTGGCATCCGATACCTGAATTGGCTCAGGTGCTATTCCTCGCAATTGTTGCACCGCTTCAACTATTTGATATACTCCGGTGGCACCGACCGGATGTCCCCTTCCTTTCAATCCACCCATGGTGGTGATGGGCAGATCACCATCCCCGCGAAAGCGACCATCAGTAACATCACGAACCGCCTTTCCTCTCTCGGAAAAACCACTGGACTCCAGAGAAAGGGCTGTCATGATACTGAAGGCATCATGGAGTTCGAAAAGGTCGATATCCTTGTGGGTGACTCCGGCCACCTGAAACGCTTTGCGCACACTTCTTTCCACTCCCTTAAGCCAGAGTGGATCTTCCCGATTATCCAGCGCAACTGAGTCTAACCCGGTTTCACAAGCGAGGATTGAGATGGGTTTTGGAGAATCGGGGGCACGATTGCGGGAGGTAATCACCACTGCGGCGGCACCATCAGCCACAGGACTGGAATCTAACAAATTAATGGGCGTTGCGATCATTCGGGCCGCCGCATACTGGTCATGGCTAACGGGGTGTCGGAACATGGCATTGGGATTGTGTTGAGCATTTTGATGTGCCAGGATAATGAAGGGGGCAAAATCCTCTTTCTGATATCCATACTCATGTAAATACCGACGCATTAACAGGGCATTGATTGCTACAAAACTCAATCCCATGGCGGCTTCATATTCAGCATCCGCTGCGGTTACCAGCCCGGCGGTGGTGGAAAAAATGCTCCGTTCTGTCAGTTTCTCTACTCCCACGACCACAGCCGTCTCAATGCTTCCCGAAGCCACTGCCAGCAACGCCTGGCGGAAAGCAGCCGCTCCGGAGCCACAAGCTGCTTCCACTTTAACCGCTTCAATCTCCTCCAGAGCCGCATAATCCGCTATTAATGCCCCCAGGTGCTCCTGAGAAGCCATTTCACCGCTGAGCATGTTTCCCACATACAGGCAATCAATGGGGGGATTTCCCGCATCTTCCAGTGC
>RFIL01000537.1 GCA_003695285.1 Calditrichota bacterium | reverse complement strand
TGTCTATGAACATGTATCCAAAAGTGACCTGATGCAAGCTTCGGTCATTGTGGCCTCTATTGTCTATCATACTGCCATGCGGGATGAAAAATTACCCCGTAAGCCGTTCACAGAGGAAAAATAGCGGGTTCTTTTTCGCTTATTGGGAATCCTGAGCCGGAGGCAAATACCAGCGAAATCCGGTAGTTTTGTCAAAAAGAACCACGCTTTGATAATGAGGGCGAATTTGTATTTTTTGAGAGGTTACATATGCCCAGTTGTCCGGAGTCGGGGTGTCGCTAAGAAAAATTTGTACTTCATGTGGACCCGGTGCTAAAGGAAATTTTTCAATTCCAATACTATTGCTATCGTTAAATAGACCCCCGGCACGATAGGTCTTTCGGAGCCGCTCTTTCCCATCCACCATAATTTTTAGATGAACCGGTGCTCGTTTCCTTCGTCGGGTATCAACCCCTTGCATCTTCATGTGGGGTAAAACATCTTCCTGAGGTTGGGTGGGGTCCGACAGTTCCACCAGTTTACCTGGCAGTTTAAAGGAAACGACCAGGTATCCTTGCTCCGTAGCCGGTAAAGAATAGGGAACATCACTCAAACCCTGAATAATTCCCATTAAACCCAATAAGAGAATCGCAGCAATACTTACCCGAAGCATCCTGTTGCCTCGTTCCTTCGGGACCTTCGGAGAACCATTTCCTGAATGACGGAATTGATTCGCTTCCTTCAGGAGAGTCGCTTTGGAGATTTTGTCAAGAAGTAACAACTTGACATTGGCTTGAGAAACTTTTTCCTTTCTGAAAAATGGTTTTCTTACCCCTTGTAACCTTTGCCTTAAAATTTCATTGCCATTGCGACACAGGGGATCGGTTTTACAACCAACAAGAAGCACACCTTTTGCTCCACGACGAAGTACCCGTTCTATCAGCAATGGGTGAACCCAGGCTAAACAGGGTACAGCGACGATTTTAAAATCGGGTAATTCCGGGTTTTCACCGTCTTCGTTAATGACCAAATCATTTCCGGCAGACTCTGCACAAACAAAAGCAAAATAGGGTTTTGAAGAACTGGCTTCGTTCATTTCTGCTTGTTTATTAAGCCATTTCCGAACGAGTAAAGGGTTTAATTCAGGCGAGAGGATACCGGTGGAATCACAGGAACCGATACACACACCACATGCGACACATCTTTTCGGATCAATATGGGAGTATACTTCGTATCTCCCTTCACGAGGAAGTAAGGTGATGGCATTGTAGGGACAATCCAGGTAACATTGTTTGCAACCGGTACATCGACTTTCTACCACCACCGAGGGGGTGGGTTTTCTGCGAGTAAGCCAAACAGGAATAAAAGTAAGAAGGAGAAAACTGCCCATAAAAATCATCCACAAAACCCCTGCCTGGAATCGATCGATGAGATAGAGAGGCAATAAGTAAAAGATATCCATGGTGAATGATAAGGGAATGGAATGCATATCCGCCGGTTTTGCAGAGGTAGCCGGATGGATGATTGATACTAAAATGAGTGTAGCTACCAAATATAGGGTAAGCCGTCTTCCGGTGAACAGATGGGGTTTATTGATGCGGATAATATGAATCCATAAAGCCAGCCCCATTGCAAGAGGGATAAACATGTGGATAAAAAAGATGATAAAAAAGAACAGAGTATTAATGTTTTCATTGGTCAAAAAGGAACGTCCTAAAGGGTCAGCGAACAAGGGGAGAATGTCGATTAATTTGGCGGTTCCCAGGGCTATTTGTTGAGCCCGCTCATCCCAGACCAGCCAATAGCCGGTCCATCCATCAAACCAAAGCAGTCCAAGAAAGACAATCCCGGATATCCAGGCTAAAGCACGTGCACCTCCAAATTTTCGAGCACCCAGTGTTTGTACCCCATGTAAGAAAGCAAACAGAAGAAAGCCATCCGAACTATACCGGTGTAGCGAACGAAACAAGGAACCCAGTAAACCCATATTTTGTAGGGAGACGTACGCTTTATAAACACTGGGACTATACCAGAATAATAAGAGGATTCCACTTATTAAAGCAATAATGAATGAAGTATTGGCCACTGCGCCTAATTGGGTAAAAGGATTCAACTCTTGTGGAATTCCTTTCTGAAGAAAATGGTTTAGCCAGAGGAAAAGTTTTTCGATTCCGCTTAATAACCACTTTAACCGAACTTCATTTACACTACTGGCATTGGCCACCTTACCGATCACTACCGGAGGGTGTCCATTTTCGGAGAATCCTGTGTTATGAGAGACTGTGGCTGTTTTCTTTAATTCATTCATAATTAGTTCACGATTTATGCTTTAGTTTGAGGTTTTAGGGTTTCATGGATAAGCAATCGAATTGCGCTCAAAAGCCATTTTTGTTGTCTTTCACCAAGCGTAAAACGGAAAGCAATTTGACCACTGCGATCAATCAAAATAAACAGGTTGGCATGAGTAATTAAACCTGTTTCGGGATCTCTGCTGCGAGAAAATCCAAATTTATCCAGGATTTGATTTACGTAAAGAGGGTCTCCGGTTAACAATTGAACCTCCGGAGTGGGTAATTGATGTGCTTTAGCCAGCGCACGCAAAACATTGGGCGAATCGTGCTCGGGATTTAAGGTAATTCCCAGAATTCTTAGCTCATTTCTTTCCGCTTCACTCAATTGAGAAAGTGTTTCTCGGATTTGCGAGATAATTCTGGGGCAGGTAGAGCCACATTCAGCGTATATGGCAGTAATTAAAATGACTTTACCCCGGTAGTCTTCTAGAGAAGTGGGGTTGTTAAATTGGTTTTGTAATAAAAATTGAGGCGCAAAAAAATGGGTCCTTAATTTTTCTGCCGGAAATGGAAGCACAGCTCCTTTATTCTGAATAGCAGAGTCTCGATCGGATATCATCCCAAGAGTGGCAATCAACATAGTGGATAAGAACAGGGATCCCAAAATATAAGGGAGCGTTTTACCGAGATGGGATTTAAAGACGGTTTTGAGTTGTTGACTCCAGACAAAATAAACGATAAAACCCAATAAGAACGGTTGAGAGATTAGCGATATAACATATCCCCATTGCATTTTTCCGGTTGCGGGATCATATCTTAAGCACCAGACTTTAAAATCTTCTGCAAATGAAGCAAACGGTGTATTTGCCGGGGGGATGATTAACAGAATACCCAGAAAAATGGTGAAGAAAAACAAAGAGAACAGAAGAGTTATGGGAAACCGCCAACTATTAAAAAAAATTTGTAATCTCTGAAACATTGATATCCCGAACCTGAATAATTAAGAAAGTAAAAAATTTGGATTCATTCAAACAAAGTTTGGGGTGGAGTTTTAATTAAAGAACTCCACCCCTCAATGATTTATCGTACATACCATACGTCAGTCAGAGCTTTCCAATTAGCGAAATAATATACCATAAATGAGATGAGAAGGACAAAGACAAGCACTACCGTTCCAGGTACCTTATGGGGCGCTTTTTCCAGCTTTTCTCGGTTTGAAAGCAAATCTGCGGTCATCTTAGCAGTTTCCGGTTTTTGCCAGCTATAGAATGCCTGCCCGGTAACCGGTTTGCCAAAGAAAACAGTGGCAACCGTCAGAAAAATAAAAATTAACAAACCAATGAAAGCCAGTGTACCGCCAATTCCTACCACTCCCATCATGAAATGAGCGGCGGCATCAAAGCCGGCACTTAAAGGAGCACCGGAGAATTCAATATCCCAATGCCTTCGGGGGACACCATAAGAGCCGGCAAAGGACATTCCTATGGCCATAAGGGTAATCCCG
>RFIL01000536.1 GCA_003695285.1 Calditrichota bacterium | reverse complement strand
GGTAAAATCCATTGCCCGGAATTCAAAAGAGATCAAATTACTGTTAAAGGGAATGATTAGGTGTTTTTTATGAGTGATGAGGGTATCCAGCGCTACCTCTTTCTCAAAAATTTTAAAGGAAGTAATGACAACCCCTGGGGGATAGGGATTTCCGGTTAAACTATCAGGATGAAAAACATTATATCCATTTACCCCACCAAAGAACAAGTTCCCGGATGTATCGCGAGTGTATGAACCTGCAGCAAATTGACTCCCCTGCACCCCATCTTCAGCGGTATAGTGAGAAAAACGCTCCTCAGCGGTTGAAAAACGGGAAATTCCCAGACCTGTGCTCATCCAGAGATTTCCATTATCATCAGGTTGCATGGCAACTACCTGGTTATCGCCACTGAATCCTTCAAGATTGGTATATCGTTGAAAGCGATACTTATTGTTGAAAAGTGAGCCCCTGGTTTCTGGGACATCATCAGGTTCTATCAATTTGTTAATCCCACCATTCCAGGTCCCAAGCCAGATGTTACCATCAGGTAATTCCACTACCGAGGTGACATATGATGAACTCAGGGAAGATGCATCACCATTCCGAGGCTTAAAATGGTAAAAAGTTTGGGATTCCGGGTCAAATAGGTCCAGGCCACTGCCCCACATGGCTACCCAGAAGCGTCCTTTCCCATCTTCCAATATTTGCCACACGGAATTAGACGCCAGAGAATGATCGTTGGTTGGATCATGACGATAAGACCGGGTATCTCCTGAATGCGGATCGTATCTCACCATTGCACCATCGGGAAAGTCTATCCCGAACCAGAGTGCACCATCAGAAGCCTCCATAATGGATCGAATTAGTTTTTTGGGGCCTCCCGGTAGTTCAATCCGCTTTAATCTTTTGGTTCCCGGAGTATAGCGATACACTTCCTGAAACATGGTTCCAAACCAGATATCCCCCCGAGAATCCTGGAACATGGTTTTTACAAGGGTTTCAGGGGGAAAACCCTGTTTAATAAATTCTGCCTGGATATCATATTCATACCGTTCCTCCTCAGGGTAGTAACGATGCAGTTTCCGATTGGCTGAAATCCAAAGTGTCCCTGCCCGATCGACCATCAGGGTGGAAACTCTGTTGTGAGGGGATTCCGGGGAAACGTCAGGAATGGGCCGGACATGTCGAATTCCCGTTGGAGTCAGGGGGAGCTTGTTTAATCCCTTATCAGTACCTACCCACAGAATGTTACTTCTATCCACCAGAAAATGGGAAGCTTTTATCCCTTTCAGAGAAGGAGACGCGGAGAAATCATCCGTATACTGGATCAAGTCATTGGTTTGAAGGTGGTAGGAGAAAACACCTCTGGCTTCGGTCAAAAGCCATAATCGGTGATAATCATCCACAAATAATTGATGTAAAGTTAGATTTTTAGGAAGAGGATTATTAATTCCGGGAGAATACCACTGGATTTTTTTAGTGATGACATCCAGAGAGGCGATCACTCCATCCCGGGATCCCATCCAGAGGTTATCCCCCTTTATAAAGGCAGTCACCGGTTGAAAAGGGTTGCCATCCCTTCGAGTGGGTGGTATAAAATGATATAGCTGCTCCTCTTCCGGGTGAAAGAGATACATGGAGTCTCCACAAAAGAGATCCTTCTGGTGAAGAGACCGAAAAAATCTGGATGTCATCTGTGACCATCGCAAGGGCCTTAGGTTTCTCTCCCGAATGAAATATTCTTGAAACTTCCCTGAATTCTCATCGATTTCTCTGATCAATCGGTTCAATCCCCGATCTGTCAAGAACCAGAGTGAACCTGAGTTGCCTTGAAACATTTTATAAAGAAAATCGGAATCGATGGTTGTTGAATCGTCAGGGTTATGGAGAAACCGATTAGCTTTATCAGTATAAAGATCAAGTCGATTGGTTCCACCATGACCGGTACCAACCCAGAGGTATCGTTCATTTTCCTGAAAGAGATAATAAACAACCGAACTGGAGATGCTTAAACTATCGGAGGGAGAATAGGTGTAGGTTTTGACGGTTTTCCCATCATAACGTTGCAAACCACCGTCACTGCCAAACCAGAGGAATCCCTGCTTATCCTGAATCAGAGTCTGGATGGGTGGCATTGGACCCACATCCACTGAGACAAATCCACGAGTTGGGATGAGTACCTGACCTGTTAAAGAATGTTCCATTATCACTGAAAGGAAACAGATTAACAGGATTAGAAATGAATGTAGACCAGAGCCTGGAGTTCTCAAGCTATTCCCTGCCCAATTTTATCTTACACAAAATTCAAATAATGCTAACGCAAGTGTACAGTCCAGCGGTTGAGGTTCTGAAGGTTAATAAATCCTGACTTTCGAAGAAATGCAGTTACGATAAATGAGAATACCAGGAAGGATTCTATTAGTGGTAATATCAACCATTCAATATCAACTCAGACAATCACAAAACATCGATTGGATGAGGCAAATATACCTCATCCCGGTGTTATTGCGAACATCACCTATTCATACAGAATCATTATTTAAGACTTGATTTAAGCCTTTATCGCACCCGGAATGAATCCTTTCATTCAAACACCGATGGTAACTACGCCCATAAATAACTTATTATATTAACAAATTGTTGTGATTCAAAATAAATTACCTGAAAAAAATTTCCGGATATTGAAGCTACAAACGCGAATGGAGGAGGTGGTATCCTGCCTGTGGAAATCAATAGGGATCACCACATCTGCCAGTTCGGGAAATTCCACTCGTTCCTTTCGCCCCCACTTTCGATGTTCTCATGCGGCGAGGCTGGTACGGCACCAGCAGTGGAGAGATGTGATTAACGTACCAATAACATCTTGCGTTCGGCGGTGTAATTGCCAGCCTGTAGACGATAAAAATACACCCCACTGCCCACCGGCTGCCCAGCATCGTTGGTGCCGTTCCACTGTACATTGTGGTTACCTGCTGGAAAGCTACCGTCTATCAAAGTTTTTACTTTTCGGCCTGCTGTATCGTAAACGTGAAGCGTGATGCGTGCCTGCCCCTGCGGGGATGCGTGAGGGAGTGAGAATTCGATGGTCGTGGTCGGGTTGAAGGGGTTGGGGTAATTTTGACTCAAAGAAAATTTCTTGAGCTTCGTTGACTCCTTATCCTCCAATGAGGTGGTTTGAATCATCTCTGAGATGGGTTCACCGGTGGCATATTCG
>RFIL01000535.1 GCA_003695285.1 Calditrichota bacterium | reverse complement strand
TCATTTTTTTAAATAAAAATTGAGAATTAATGTTTTTTAGAGGTGTTTGGTGCTAAGGAGAAATGTTGAATAAAGTGTATTAGTCACAGGTTAACATCCATTGGAATTCATTATTGACAGGTTTCTAAACCGACCTTATGAGAATTACCAGACGACATTTTATTAACTATGCAGTTGGTGGAGGAGTCCTTGCTCTTCTGAAGCAGGGAATCGGATATGCCCATGCTCAGGAGTTTGTCAGCGAGGATGTTCGAACACCGATTAATATTATCATCCCGAAGGATTATCAACCTCCCAGGGATGATTATTCAGGCAGATACCGTGCAAAGCTGAGTCGAGCGGCGTTAGAATATCTGGAAGAGAACTATTCCGAACGCCGCCTTCCGGTCTGGGAGGTCACCTTTGATGAAGTTGATCTGGAGAAACGGGTAACCAATATTGTTCACTGGATAATGTTAGCTGTTCAGAAATATGTCGATATTTATCCTCTCGATCCGGCATGGATTTTAGCACAGATAATGAAAGAATCCTATTTTTATGAATTTGCCATTTCCAAAGCATTGGCTGTGGGTATCTGTCAATTTATTCAACCAACAGCCAAAGCTCATGGAATACTGTGTGCAGGAGACAAACCTTCTCATAGCAGACCTCCTTACAAATTGCCATCCTATGCGGGAAGTCTGAAAAAATACTATCGCTTTCGGCGGGAACGACGGAAGTATGAGCGTTCAAATGAACCACGACCGCATCTTTCTGAGAGAGAGGCGATAAAAATTATTGCCGAAGGGAAGGCCGGCCAATATCAAAAAACGGCCCGAAAATATCTTAAATTTTGGGAAAAAGTAGCTGAATACGATCGGAAGGTGGTTCAAGCCAGAGATCAATATCGAGAATATCTGGAAGCGAATGTGAAAGGACGAGATATTTTTGATGATAATGACCTTCGAATGATTTTAAAGTTTGATGAACGATTTACCTATAAAAAACCCATTCTGGCAATGGTGAAGATGCTATCCAAAGGACTCCGGGCAAGGAACGGGAATATTGTAGCGGCTACCGTAGGGTTTAATGCTGGCTTATCGAGTACAAAAGGGTTTGGTGCCTATGAGCCTTATGGAAGGATTCCAGCCAGTGAACAAGCGACGACCTATATCAGTCATGTGTTAATAAATCACTATGAAATTGTCCGGCGGATGTAATCCAGTTTCAAAATTAATACCTTTGAATTAGTCATGCTCCATTGAAACAATGTTAGAACCTATTATCAGGAGGGAGCTATGAAGCTATTGATCTATCTATTGATCAGCCTTTTGGGATGGAATTCACTCTGGGGGCAGCAAGATAAGAAGCAGTGGGAAGCAGAACGACGTCGGGAAAAGCAATTGTGGGAAGAGCAAAATAAGAGAGAGTGGGAGGCCTGGCAGAGAAGAAACATTCAGGAAAGACAACTCTGGCAGGATATGGTGGATCGGGAATCTGCTGAGTGGCAAAAGCATGTGCAAGAGGTTCGAAAGCTCTGGCAGAAGGTTCGGTTTTCCGATGTCAGAAATTGGGTGGGCTATGGCCCCAATAAGAGTAGTCGATTCCATGCCGATTTTGTTCACGGCACACTGACCATCGAAGTGTTAGGAGCCCCCAATGCATCGGAAAGCGAACTACAACAAAAAGCACTGGAAATTTTCCGGGATGTCGCAGAAACACCTTCCGGTCCCCATCAACCCCCCATTCTTGACAAACAATTAAGTGTGGATCCCAACATTTCTCAAATTCCCTCTTCATATATGCACACCGATAATTACGTGGCTCCGATGGGAAAACGATTTCAACGATTGACCATCAATATCCCTTTTCGAGAAGACCATCTCCGGATCCGAGCCCAGATGGTGGCTCCAATTGTTCAAAAATACTGTCAGAAGTATGGTGTCAATCCCCGGATGGTGATGGCTATTATTCATACCGAATCTTCTTTTAATCCCCGGGCCATTTCAACTTTTCGAAGAGGAAAAGGGGGTTACGGTCATGCCTATGGGTTAATGCAGTTGGTGCCGGAATACGGAGGGCAGGAAGCCTATACCATGATCGGAGGTCGAGGCCTTCCATCCCCAGCTCTTTTGTTTGATCCCGATCGCAACATAGAACTGGGAGTGGTGTACCTGGCTAAACTTACCCACCAATATTTTGGCGGTGTTCAGGGGGAAGAGAAGAAAGAGTATCTCACTATCGCGGGGTATAACACCGGTCCTTTTAATGTGGCAAAAGCATTTAATCCACGCAGTGATTTGCAGCAGGCAATCCCTTTCATCAATCGAATGACAGCCAGGAAGGTTTATCAACATCTACTTACCAATCTTCCCATTTGGGAGACCCGCGAATATCTGCAAAAAGTTGTTCAACGAATGGCATTGTATTAATCTATTGCTTTCTAAATCTTCCGATCGGCAACTTGCTTTCCCTATCGGAGTGATGTAATTTCACGCTGCAAAAAGGAGAATAGAGGATGAAAAATCGAATTGTTGATTTACGCAGTGATACTCTGACGCGACCCACCGCGGAAATGCGAGAGGCGATGATGAAAGCGGAGGTCGGTGATGACGTATTTGGCGAAGATCCCACCATCAATCGTTTACAGGAGACGGTGGCGGAATTGTGCGGGAAAGAAGCAGCTCTATTTGTCACCAGTGGTGTCCAGGGTAATCAGGTGTCCATCAATGCCCATACCAATCCCGGACAGGAGATTATTGTTGACAAGAACGCTCATATTGTCAATTACGAATCCGGAGCCCCGGCATTGCTGGCTGGTGTTCAGGTGCATCCACTGGATGGAAATAATGGGATTATTACAGCGGAACAGGTCGAAGCAGCCATTCGGCCGACGGATGATCATTATCCGCAGACCGGTCTCATTTGTCTGGAAAACACCCATAATCGCGGAGGAGGGAATATCTTCCCCCTTGATGAAATTCAACGGATCTCCGCCGTCGCTCGTAAATATCAACTACCTTTACACCTGGATGGAGCCCGATTGTGGAATGCCTCCATTGAAACGGGTATTTCCCTGAAGGAATATGGTCAATACTTTGATTCCATGATGATGTGTTTCTCCAAAGGACTGGGGGCACCTGTGGGTTCGATAGTGGTCGGCAGCCGGGAGTTCATTCGAAAAGCTCATTTTTACCGAAAGGCTTATGGAGGTGGCATCCGACAGGGAGGGATTCTGGCGGCAGCGGCGTTGTATGCCCTGGAGCATCACTGGCCCCGATTGAAGGATGATCATCGTAGAGCCCGAATTTTAGCTACGGAAATTGCCTCTCTGCCCGGGATATTGTTAGATCCAGAATCCGTTCAAACCAATATTATTATTTTTGAGGTGGAACCGGAAAAAGTTGAAGCAGAAGATTTAGTCCGGCAACTTGGCGAAAGAGGCGTTTTGTGTTTTACCTTTGGCCCGACGAAAATTCGATTGGTGACACATCTGGAAATTACCGATGAGGATGTCGAATATACTGTAGAAGTGTTCCAGAAAATCCTAAAGGAATAGGTGCTTTATTAATCAGGTAGAAGACATGAGGCAAAATAAAAATTCGGGAACGCTTATATGAAGATTTTAATTCTTGGAGCGGGCGAGGTTGGTTTTAATCTGACTCGTTTGCTCTCGGCTGAGCACGACATCACCCTGATAGAAAATGATCCTCACAAAGTAAAGCGTGCCAGTGAGCAATTGGATGCCTTTATTGTAGAGGGGAATGCAGTAAGTTATCGTACCCTCAAAGAAGCAAAAATAAAAGATATGGACCTGTTGGCAGCAATGACTAATAATGATGAAGTGAATCTTATTGCCTGTCAGATTGCCAGGGAAGTGGGGGTATCCACAACGATTGCCAGGGTTCGCAATCCAGAATATACCGAGCCTGATTTTCCAATTCCCAGAGAACGATTAGGTCCGGATTTGATTATTCATCCCGAAAAAGAGACTGCAGCTACTATTGTTCGGTTAATTCGGCGGTCCATTGCCACGGATGTCATTGAGTTCGGGGATGGGAAACTTCAACTGCTGGGAATTCGATTGGAGGGGAATGCGCCCATCCTTCGAATCCCCTTAAAGGAGTTGGGAGAAGAGTTTAAAGGTTTACCCATGAGAATTGTGGCTATTAATCGCAAAGAACACACCATTGTTCCGCGGGGAGATGACGTGCTGGTTCCGGGGGATCAAATTTTTGTTTTGAGTGATCCCGGTTATTTTGATGACATCATTCGATTAACCGGTAAGACCAATACTCGTATCAATAACATTATGATTCTGGGGGGAGGACTCATCAGCCAGTTTATCGCCCGGGAGTTGGGTGAAGAAATACACATAAAGATTATTGAAAATCGACTGGAAAAATCGGAATATGTGGCGGATATCCTCCCCAATTGTCTGGTAATTCATGGTGATGGAACGGATATCGATTTGCTGGCCGTGGAAGGAATTACAGACATGGATGCCTTTATTGCGGTCACCGGGAGTGATGAGACCAATATTATTGCCACCCTGGTTGCCAGGCATTTAAAAGTTCCCCGCACCATTGCCCTGGTGAACAATGTGGACTATATGCCCATCACACCTACTATTGGTATGGATGCGGTGGTCAGTAAACAGTTGATTACCGTCAATGCGGTCCAACGATACATCCTCCACCAACAGGTTACCTCCATCGCCAGTTTACCGGGTATGGATGCTCAGATTATTGAATATATCACCACCCCTCATTCAAAGATTACCAAAAAACCGTTAAAGAAAATCCATTTTCCCCGGAATGCAATCGTTGGTGCAGTGGTTCATGATGGGAAAGTAATTATTCCAATGGGAGATACCCAGATTTCTGCCGGAGATAAAGTCGTTATCTTCACCTTACCCCGAGCATTACATGAAGTGGAAAAATTGATTTACTAACCACCAGTCAAGCAAGAATTCGAAAAGCGGAATAGGTTGAACGATGCATTTTTCAAGTGTGATTCATATTCTGGGATTGCTGTTGATTTTTTTATCTGCCACCATGCTGCTCCCAATACCCTTTTCTTTGTATTATGGAGATTCAGATTACCAGGCATTATTGATCAGCGCCGCGATTACTCTGGCGGTCGGCTTTCTGGCATATCGATTGGCAAAGTTTGAACAAGATTTACGCCCCAAGGAGGGGTTTGCAGTTGTTTCACTGGGATGGATTGCTCTTTCGATATACGGAAGTTTGCCCTTTATTTTTTCAGGGGCCATCCCATCGTTTACCGATGCTTTTTTCGAAACCATGTCTGGGTTTACTACCACCGGTGCCACTATCCTCACCGATATAGAAGCTTTGCCTCATGGAATTTTGTTCTGGCGAAGTTTAACCCACTGGTTAGGTGGGATGGGGATTATAGTGCTCTCCATTGCAATTTTACCCTTCCTTGGTATCGGGGGGATGCAGCTTTTTAAGGCGGAAGTTCCGGGGCCGGTAGCAGATAAATTGACTCCCCGAATTACTGAGACGGCAAAAATTTTATGGGTGGTCTATGCGGCATTTACGTTTCTGGAGACCCTCCTTCTGATGGCAGGAGGAATGAATTTGTTTGAAGCATTATGCCATTCCTTTGGTACTATGGCCACCGGAGGTTATTCTACCCGTAATGCCAGCATTGGAGCATATAATAGTGCTTACTTTGATTATGTGATAACGCTTTTTATGATCATTGCCGGTACGAATTTTTCCCTTCATTACCGGTTTTTAAAAGGTGACCTGAAAGCGTACTTTCGAAATAAAGAGTTTATGTTCTTTCTTTCCATCATCGGATTAGCATTTTTGTTAATAGGAACTGATACCTTTTTCCAGGAAGGTGTCACAGTTTCCAAAGCTATCCAGGACACTCTCTTTCAGACAGTATCCATTGTCACCACCACCGGATATGGAACCGCAGATTATGAACAATGGCAGTTTAGCTCTCAAATTATATTATTCTTCTTAATGTTCATTGGTGGTTGTGCTGGGTCAACCGGTGGTGGTATAAAGGTAGTACGAATTTATTTACTGATCCGTTTTATCTATAGTGAGGTGATACGTTTAATTCATCCTCATGCAGTGGTACCCGTTCGAATTGGGAAAACAGTGGTAAATCGGGAGGTGGTAGCAAATGTGGTGGGCTTCTTTATCCTGTATGTTTTTATATTTTCACTGGGGGTGTTCATTATGGGACATCTGGGGTTGGACATCCCTACAGCTTTTGGTTCCGTGGCAGCTACCCTTGGGAATATCGGACCCGGATTGGGAAACGTAGGCCCCACAGACAATTATGCACACATCCCGTTTATCGGTAAATGGATTCTTTCCACTTTGATGTTGATGGGGCGTCTGGAGCTGTTTACGGTTATCATCCTGTTTTCTCCCACCTTCTGGCAAAAATAAGCGTTCTCCTTTACCAGGGTTAAAAACACTTCATCAAAATGAGTTGATTATTGAATAAAAAATCAATAAACTCTTTAACATTTCATTTGAGAGAGACTATGTTTTTCTTCAATCTCATCAGTAAAGTGCTGAAGGTATTACGTTCCAACCAGAGTCCGGGTCAAATCGCTTCTGGATTTGTCCTGGGCATGTTGCTGGGAATTACCCCGTTCTGGAGTTTGATAAATTTTCTCCTTCTCTTTGTAGTTGTTCTTGTGAATGTCAATTTGACTGCCGTGATTCTGGCATATATGATTTTCAGCGCGGTGGTCTATCTTGCCGATCCTTTATTTCATAGCCTTGGTTTCTGGCTTCTCGTGGATGTTGCTTTTTTAAAGCCATTGTGGACGTCTCTTTATAATGCGCCTGTAATCCCCTATACACGATTTAATAACACCGTCTACCTGGGAAGTTTTCTGGTGGGATTAGCTCTGGTCGCCCCGGTCTACCTGGGGATTAAAAAATTTGTCATAAATTACCGGGAAAAATATCACACTCGCATTGAACAATGGAAGTGGATCAAGCTATTAAAAACCAGCAAGTTGTATCAATGGTATGAACGATTAAAGTTCTGGGGGGCGGTATGATACGCTGGAAAGGGGTACTGGTTATTCTCCTGGTAATTGTAATGGGAATTCTCCTCTCACTACTCTTAACCGATCGCTGGCTGGAGAGACGTCTGGAGGCAAATTTTAGCGCTCTTATCGGGGCAAAAGTCGAGTTTGATGGAGTTCATTATTCGTTGAGAAAGATGGAACTTCAATGGCAACGATTACAAGTTACCAATCCCGATAACACAATGCAAAACATGCTGGAAACAGCGAATTGTAAGTTAGACCTGGCAGTTGAACCATTACTTTTCAGAAAAGTAATGATTGAGGAGATGACAATTGAGGGGCTACGTTTTAATACTCCCAGGGAAACAGATGGTTATCTCCCCCCCGAACAACGGCGGAAGGCAGAACTTCCATGGGTAGTGACTACAGTTGAAAATTACTTAAAAAAGGAAAAAATCGCCTTACCGGTGTTTGATCTCAATTTTTTGACTCGAAAAATAAATGTAGATAGTATTTATGCAATGGTTAACCTTCAGGCGCCGGATAGAGTAGATTCTCTTACCAGGGTTGCGGAGCTCCGTTTTTCCACCTGGGAGAATCGCTTTGCTGCTCTCCCCCGGGAAAACGATTTGGCGGAATTGGAATCACAGATTAATTCATTACAGCCGAACAATATCAAAACCGTTACAGCTCTGAAAGACGCGCTTTCAACAGTTAAACAGTTACGAGAGAAGGTTACAAAGTATCGAAACACAGTCAACTCAGTGCGTACGGAGTTTTCCACTGATATTAAAACCATCCGTTCCTTACCTTCGGAGATACCCAGTTGGGTGCAACAGGATTTTCAAAGAGCGCTAAAATTGGCCAGGATCCCGGATATAAATGTTAAAAATGTTTCCCGATTAATTTTCGGCAAACAAATTATGGATCGGATAGAAAAAGTTGTCCGCTATACCGGATTGGCGCGCTCCGTGCTTACCCGATATCAATCCGCGGTGGTTCCCAGGGAATCTCCTCCACGATTAAAGGGGCAGGACATTCCATTCGGGAAACCACATACCTTTCCGGATTTCTGGTTAAAGAAAGCCGTGATAAGTGGTGAAGGCCCAAACTCACTACTTGTTGAAGGTAACTTAACCAATCTGGTGACGAACCAGAAATTGACAGGGGAGCCTACTCGGCTGATTTTAAAGGGCCTCCGCAAGGATCGGTTTTCTTTAAATTTTGAGGCTACTCTGAATTATCTTACCGAACATCCTGAGGAACGGATTAAAATTACTTTAAAAAATACTCCTCTAAAAGGTGTAACGTTAACCGAATTTGCTCTGCTTCCTTCAACCCTTAAGAGTGGGGTGGGAGATGTTAGTGGAGCATTTCAGTGTACGGATAGTTCCTTTAGTGCAACGGTAGATATGCTGGTGGATAAAGTGGAGTTTCAGGAGGAGGCAAACGAGAAAAAACTATCTCCGCGGATTAAGGAAATTCGGCGCCGTCTCATTCAAGCCATTGGTAAGATTCAACTACAGGCCAGGATGGAGCAACAAAAAGGTCAGGGGAAATTTATTCTTCATTCTAATCTGGATAAACTGATTAGTAAAGAGTTGAAAAGCATTATTTCAGGGGAAGTGCAAACGGCGACCCGAGCGTTAAAAACCCGAATAGAAAACGCTGTAAACAAACCCACTGAGGAATTAAAGGCACTTATTTCTCAAAAGGACAGACAATTGAATCGTCGTCTGGAATCCATCCAAACAAAATTGGAGCTTTTTGAGAAACGTCTAAATGAGAAGAAAAAACAGATTGAAGAAAGGATTAAAAAAGAAACCGGAAATAAGCTAAAAAACTTATTTAAGCGTCCCTGAAGATACTCAATAACGAACAACGATTCAGGGTTACTGAGGTTTTTGACAAAAAAAAGTGCAGTATAAAAATTATACTGCACTTGCTGTTTTTCAAGGTTTTGTCAAGATTACAGGACAGCTACATCTTGAGCATGGGGACCTTTTTCTCCTTGCCCAATGGTAAATTCTACTTCCTGTCCTTCTTCTAGTGAGCGAAACCCTCCGTTGTCACGTATAGAACTATAGTGCACGAAGACATCTTCGCCATTTTCTGTGGAAATAAATCCATAACCCTTGGTGGCGTTAAACCATTTTACAACGCCAGTTACTCGATCTGCCATTACAGCTACTCCTTTTAGTATGAAGATTAAAAATTTAATTACCCTTAGGGGAGCCAGACACTGTTGAAGAACTTCAATCAGGCAGGAACTCTCACAAAAGGTTAGCTAAGATACGGTAAGGAGATCACATTGTCAAGACAAAAAAGTTTATTTTTTAACTGGCACCCCCCGAAATTTTTTTTAGTTAATAGAAATTGAACACCAATTGGCGTTTATTCTCCCCCGCAGAATTCGTTTTCCTTCTTCTTAGCACCCTGGCTAAGATAATCCTTA
>RFIL01000534.1 GCA_003695285.1 Calditrichota bacterium | reverse complement strand
GTTGTATGGTGTTGCCACTGTGCAGCACTGATATAATACACCATTCGATTGTATTCATCCAGTTGATACTGATGTTCCATGGGTTGATCGGCGATAAGGTTAACGGTAAACCCTTGCTCAAGGATGCTATCCACAATCTGGCGCAACTTTTCTTTGTAGATGTTCAGCAAAAAATTTTTCAGTGGAAGTTCCACATCCCCGGGGGAAGCATCGTAAAAACTAACCAGAACATTGATGTGCGATACATAGGGAAAACTGCGGTCCGGGATGCGTACAGTCAGCTCCCGGTTGCGAGCGTAATTTTTCCAGATGATGCGGCGGATGTCATCCCCGGGGCTGTATTTCTTGTAATCTATTAATTCACCCTTCGCCAGTTTATGTTGAACCACTTTCAGAACAGGTTCTTCTGCTTTTTCCAGATTCACTTCCACCGGTTCACTTTCTCCCACCGGGGGTTCAGTAAATATGCCAATATTTTTTCGATTGCGATAAGGGAATGAAAAGAAATGGAACACATCTTCGAAATAAAGAATGACTTCCTGAATTTGATAATCTTTGATATCCGGCAAGAAAAGGGATTTTCGGATGATCAACTCTTTCCCCTGCAGCGATTCATTTTTCTCCAGCGGCAGGAGTTCACTTTGCATTCCATCGGAAAAAATTATTTTCAAACGAACCGTCCCCCACAACGGCTTCCGGATGCCTTGAATACGGATATCCACATCCACCCATCCGGCAACCGGGCTTATTTCTTTAAAGAGGATTAGAATGACTTCTTCTCTTTCCAACTCATCATTTTCCAGAAGATGATGTCTGCCCCAGAAGGCAAGATAAGCCGGCAGCGTGGTCAGCAAGCTGATTCCTAAAGCCAGAAGACAAACTCCCAGGATGATCAGACTTAGTAAAATCTGGATGCTGGCACTATCCCCTGCTAACGAAGCATAATGGGAATACCAGTAGACAGCCATCGCTGAGATGAGAAGTAAATACCAGAAGTTCCTTCTCAGAAAAACGTAATTCTGCCATTTTCGTATGTGTCGGGTATTCAGCTTCATGGTTTTTCGGTCATTGAGTCTTCAAGCATGGAATCTTCCTTTTGCAGGATGGGTAGTGTGTTGCGTGTTTCGTGTTTCGTGGTGCGTGTTGCATGTTCGTGTGTCTTGACTACATCCTTTGTTATTTTTCACGATTGCCAAACCCCATCACTTAAAAATGTTTAGATGCTAAATATAACACGATTGTTCCCGAATGCACGGGGAAAATTGTGAATTGGTTAATAGACTCGGTATTGAGGGGTTGCCCTAAACTGCAAACAGTTTCTTATTCCACTTCCAATTACTCGAAACCGTAACATGAACTGTAAAATCTTGATTTTGTGGGAAATAAACTGAAGATTTTTTACCCGATGGAACTGCGCTATAGGACAGTCGCTTATCTGAGCAGTACCATTTTCTTCGTTGCCCGATACCGATTTCCTACCACAAGGCGGTACAAGTAGATGCCGCTCTGAACGGCCTTCCCGGCATGGTCAGTGCCATTCCAACTAACGGAATAATACCCCGCAGCAACGTTTCCCCTTAATAACGTTTTTACCTCTCTTCCCAGCAGGTCAAACACAACAAGTTCAACCAATCCACCTGTCTCTTTGGGGAAATCAGAGGTGCTCCATTGGGGAATCCGAAAGGTGATCTGGGTTTCCGGATTAAACGGATTGGGAAAATTCTGATAAAGCTCAAAATTTTTGACCCCGGTAACCGGATTTTCTCCATTGATTCCGGTGATTGGATTGATGGTTCGAAACACACCTGCCGTGCCCACTCCGGCAAAGGCATAACCGAGATGATTCGTGGTCAATGCATATACATGGGAGGAAGTGAATCCGCTGCTATAATCCGACCAACTCTCACCATTATCGTATGAAATAAATACACCGCCATCGGAAAGCCCGGCAAGGATATGACCGTTGGGAGCAATTGTCAAGACATAAGTGTTCTCCCACACGGGTAATCCGGTAGCGAAGAACTGCCAGCTCTCCCCACTATCCGTGGATCGATATACACCACTTCCGGTTTCTGGTGCAGCGAAAAGACTTCCGTCTGGATGGACCCGGATGGAATTGATAAATAACTGGGTAACACCGTTGTTTTTTTCCTCCCAGCTGTCACCATTATTGGTAGAGCGAAAAATCCCATTCCCAAAAGTACCAATAAATACATAGTTGTTGGAATCCACGTCAACCGTTAACACTATTTGGGCGTAAGGTGAGGGCAACCCGGTGTTGATTTCCACCCAGTTTTCTCCCCGGTCGGTAGAACGGAACATCCCGGAATCGGTTGCGGCAAAGAGGTAACCACTGTCATTTATAGCAATGGCATTTACGGAATTGGTGGTTAAACCGCTGCTTGCCGGCAGCCAGGTATCGCCATTGTCAGTTGAAATATAGATTCCGGCGCCACCATTGGTGCTGGCAAAAATATCCTGGGCAGGGGTAACCAGCAACGACCACACCGAGTGCTGGGCCGGCCAATTGGTAACCTGCTGCCAGTGGTCCCCATTATCGGTGGAGCGAAAGATTTGACCATAGGCGACCCAGCTGCCGGCAAAGAGGGTTCCGGCGTTATTCGTTGCCAGCGCATGAATACTTTGCCCGGATGGTCCCCCGGTCGGTTCCCAGATATCGGTTTGGGGGAATATACTTCCGATATACGAACAGAATAGGGCAACTAACAAAAAGAAGCTGGGAAGGTCTTTTATCATCATTTATCCCCGGGATTTGGTCGATTAGAATTTGTTTATCTGGATTAAAAATAGCCATATTCATGTTCCAAAGGCAACTCTGAATTTAGCTCCCCAAAAAAGTTTGATAAAATCTCTGGAAATACTTACCTTTAGGTAATTTATAATCGATTTAACCGAAACTCATCAAACAGAGGAGTTATCCCATGTCCGGTATCAGCAATTTCTATCCATACATACTGATTGCCCTGGTCGGCTTTCTTTTGGGAGTGATGGTGCATTCGGAAATAAAATTTCCTTCCATCACCAAAGAAATGGTAGCCAATGCCGAAAAACTGATCGGATTAGAATTCACTGAAGCCGAACGGGATTCCATGCTGGAAGGGCTCACCGAACTGCGGGATAATTACCAGGCACTACGGGAAATTGAACTGGATAACAGCGTGATGCCGTCATTATTGTTTAACCCCATTCCAGCCGGGGCAACATTTGACAAAACCCGGAGAACACCCCGCTGGAGCAATCCCGGGAAGGTTACCATGCCCACAAACATCGAAGAGCTGGCATTCTATACTGTAGGACAAATGGCGGAATTGATTCGCACCCGGAAGGTGACATCTGAGCAACTCACGCGCATGTATCTCAACCGATTGAAAAACTATGGCCCGAAGTTAGAATGCGTCATTACCCTGACTGAAGACCTGGCGCTGGAGCAGGCTCGTCGTGCTGATGCTGAGATTGCTGCCGGGAAATACCGGGGACCACTTCACGGCATACCCTACGGCGCCAAGGATTTGCTGGCGGTGAAGGGCTATCCCAC
>RFIL01000099.1 GCA_003695285.1 Calditrichota bacterium | reverse complement strand
TTCATGACCGGCATGTCCACATCGATGATGGCCAGATCAAAATTGTTGTTATTGTAAAAGGTAAGCGCCATGATACCATTCAGGGCGGTGGTAACGGTATATCCCACCATCAAAAAAGCGTCTTTCAAGGTCGATAAAATTTCCGGATCGTCATCCACAATTAAGATATGCGCCATTCATTACTCCCCGAGGAAAGCAAAACACTTTATTCATTACTGGATAGATTGGTATATCGAATTTTCGTTTAAAAAAATAAATAATAAAAAAATAAAATTGTCATCACCACTCCGGTTACAATTCGAATAAAACTTCCGGCAAGAAAACCGACAAATGTTCCCCATCCTGCTTTCCAGGCCTCGCCTTTGGATTTACCGGAAAACAACTCTCCCAGAACTGCCCCAATGAATGGTCCCAGGATGATGCCAACGATGTTAAACATGAGCAATCCCACAAGACCACCCAGGATGGCTCCCCAAATTCCGGCTCGGGAAGCGCCATATTTTTTGGCTCCTGCAATTCCCGCCCAGTAATCTATCCCCGATACAACCAGGGTCACCACTGCCAGGATGATGATGGTTTTTTCGGAGATGTCCTGCCAACCTGTGGCCAGCGCCCGTACCAGAAAGCCGCTAAAAATCAGGGGAATCCCCGGGAGCATGGGAAGGACCGTGCCGGCAAATCCCACCAACACCAGTAAAATAGCGAGGATTAATAATATCGTATCCATCTTGACCTCTACATTTTCCTGATAAATTACGGAAATGAGTTGATTCGTCAAAGAGTTATGGAGAAAAACAGATTTAAATGCTACCATAAAAAAAGCCCGACAGAAAAACTGCCGGGCTGAAAATTCAGGCGCAAATCAACTTATCCCAGAAAAGCCCTTAAAGCACGACTTCGAGAAGCATGACGTAATCGTCGAATCGCTTTTTCCTTGATCTGTCGGACTCGCTCACGGGTCAGGTTAAACCGTTCTCCGATTTCTTCCAGGGTTAAAGGATGTTCCTGACCGAGTCCAAAGTATAAGCGCACCACTTCGGCTTCCCGTTTGGTAAGCGTTGCCAGAGCCCGTTCGATCTCAATACGCAAGGACTCACTGATTAAATCCGAATCCGGAGGCGGTTGATGATCATTTTGAATCACGTCCAGCAATCGATTGTCCTCGCTGTTGCTGAAGGGCGCATCCATCGAGAGATGGCGGCCGGAAATCTTCAGAGTATCGGCAACCTCAAAATCGGTCATATCCAGCTGTTCGGCAATTTCGCTGGCGCTGGGCTCACGTTCAAACTCTTGCTCCAGAGCGGAATAAGCTTTACCGATTTTATTTAAGGCGCCCACTCGATTGAGCGGCAACCGCACCACCCGAGATTGTTCTGCCAATGCCTGTAGGATGGACTGCCGAATCCACCAGACGGCATATGAAATAAATTTAAATCCACGAGTTTCGTCGAATCGTTTGGCAGCTTTGATAAGTCCCAGATTTCCCTCATTGATCAAGTCGCCTAAAGACAACCCCTGATTCTGATATTGTTTGGCTACACTCACAACAAACCGTAAATTGGCTTTGGTTAATTTCTCCAAAGCTTCCTGATCGTTTTGTTTGATGCGTTGTGCCAGTTCAATCTCTTCCTCAGGCGTCAACAATGGAACTTCCCCAATTTCCTGGAGATACTTATCCAACGATTGACTTGCTCTACTTACTGAACCTCTGGCCATATGTTCTTTGACCCCCTAAAGGTTTTGGTTTTAGGTTTATGGGTTATGATGTTTTAAATACCTTAATCAAACCGTCGTTACTAATAACAATTGAATCGCTATTGAGTTCCCTTAACATTGCTTTAAAATTTTGGAAGAAAAGCTCCCGATCTGCATCCTGCAAACGTCTGGGTTGAAATTCTACTTCCTTATTATACACACTTATCGGCAATATCTGGAAATTCATTACTTCTTCGTTGTGCCAGGTTATCTTAAGAAGAAAACTCTCTTTGGCTCGTTCACTATAAGAGCCAAATATAAAATTCCCCATAGAATAGACAATGGGTTTACCCTTATAGAATTCAATTCCCTGAATAACATGGGGATGATGCCCCAGGATAATATCCGCCCCTTTATCGATTAGCTGGTGAGCCAGTAAAATTTGATACTCCTTTGGGTGATTCATCAACTCCTGTCCCCAGTGACAGGAAACGATTACCAGATCGGTTTTTTTGGTTAATTCCTTAACATCCTGAAAAACAAATTCTTCATATGGGAAACAGGTACCTGCCGATGTATCCGTTGCCCAGAATTCCTCCGGAAAAGTTAAGCTGTAGGACAGGAAACCAACTTTCTTTCCCTTGACTTGTAAAATAGCTGGTTGCCGAGCCTGAAAAAGGTTTAAGCCTGCTCCGGCAAACGATATTTTGTAACGTGTTAATAGCTCAATTGTTTCTTTAAGACTTTCAACTCCATAGTCCATTATATGATTATTTCCGAGACTCACCAAATTTACCCCACCTTTTATCAGAACCTTGATGAGTGCCGGGGATACCTGAAAAGTGTATTTCTTGGCAAAGGCTTCCCCTTTCGTGCCAAATGGGGCTTCTAAATTGGCAAAAAAAATGTCGCTATCGGAAGTAAAGGGATATATATCTTTAAAGGGATAAGCAAATCCACTATCAGCAATTACCTGCTCCACCCAGGACCCCAACATCAAATCCCCAGCAGCAATAATGGTTATTGTTGAGTCTCTGTCCTTCGTAAATCCATCATTAACAATCAAAATGTTCAGGAAAAGAATATATAGAAAAAATAAAAAGTTTTTCAAAAATCTCATCCCTGCCTTATGCTATCATTTGTAAATCCAAAAGCAACAGTTAGATGCCTGATAATAGCAAAGGTTACCCAAAAAGAACTTTTTTAATTGATTTAGCCACAATTCATCCAAAAATAAAAAAGCCTGATAATTTAATGTTTTTTATTGAAAATCGCCAATAAAATATTATTTTGCAGTTAAGCAGTATAGATTTAATATGATAAGTTATTATGCTTATTGGTGGGTGTTAAAGTATTCGGTTAAAATGACTGTTGTGCCTTCAGGTGTAGGATGAATATCTACTTTGTCGATGAGATTTCTAACCAGAAAAATTCCCCTCCCATTCTGTTTCCATATATTTTCCGGGTCAGTGGGGTTTTTTAAACTTTCAGGATCAAATCCACTTCCCTGATCACTGACCGAAACGGTGAGATGATCAGCGTAGAAAGTGGCGATAATGGTCACTTTTTTTTGGGGGTCATTTTTATTACCATGAATAATGGCATTGTTGACCAATTCGGTAACGGCAATGGCCAAATTATCGCTCTTATCTTCATTTAAGTTGGCTTTTTTAGAAATTTTGTTACAAAATTTCGCCACCTTTGGTAAATTGGCAAAATCACTGGATATTACCAATCTATCGCTGGCAAATTTTGTGTGAACGGTTTTTTTATGCATTATTTACTAAAACCCTGTTTATACGGATCAAAAATATAGATACCGGGCATTGGTTAATCAAACACATTTTACAGCCAATGAAAGAAAATAGCAGACAAAATACCCAACTTCAACGTTCGCTGAGTCGTTTTGATGCTATTATGATGATCGTGGGAAATATGGTTGGGATTGGTATCTTTACCACCACAGGCTATTATGCGCAATATCTTGCAACTCCCCTGGGATTGTATGTGGTATGGCTGGGGGGTGCCATCTATGCCTTCAGCGGCGCAATGGTATATGCGGAATTGGCCACTCGTTTTCCAAGAGCCGGGGGAGATTATTTGTTTCTCAGCAATGCTTATCATCCTTTGCTCGGATTTTTATTCGGGTGGTCAACTTTCACTGTAACCTATCCAGGGTCAATCGCCACGATTGCAATCGGTTTTGCCTATTATTTTTTGCAACTCTTTCCTCCCGAAATAAAGGAATGGGTATTCCACTTACCCGGTGTTCCTTTCTCTCTCACCTCCATTAAATTGGTCGCTATTGGAATTGTTTTTGTCTTAACCTGGTTAAACAGTCGAGGATTACGGAGTGGAGCCGGATTTCAGAACTTTGTGGTGGTACTCGGGATATTGGTACTTCTTGCCTTTGTGGCCATGGGACTCATCTCTCCACAAGGTGAATGGGGTAATTTTGTTCCTTTTTTTCCGGAAGGACTCGATTTCCAAACAATATCACTGTGGGGAGTCGCTTTAATCGGGGTGGTTTTTACTTATTCCGGTTGGACGGTCTTAGTATACATTGCCGGGGAAGTGAAAGCGCCTCAGAAAAATATTCCTTATGCCATGGGGGTGGCCGTCTTATTGGTAGCTATCTTGTATGTATTAATAAACACTGTTTACCTCTATGCCCAACCCCTCACCCAGATGTCCGGTGACGTCGAAATTGGGTATCTGACCATGCGTATCCTGTTCGGTGAAAATACCGGCACTTTTTTTTCCATTATGATTATTATCATGGTGCTAAGCAGTTTAAATTCTACCATACTTTCCGGTGCCAGAATATATTATGCAATGGCGGCAGAGAATAGATTTTTCCGTTTTGTAGCCCATATCCATCCCAAATTTCGGGTGCCGGCAAATTCCCTATGGCTTCAGTTTGGATGGACAACTCTCCTGATTCTGTTGGGTACCTTCAATCAATTACTTACCTATACAGTATTTGTGATGGTGCTTTTTTCGTTACTGGCGGGGATTGCCTTATTTTTACTGCGAAGACGTTCTCAACCTCCTGAAAACATCTTCTTAGCATGGGGTTACCCCGTTGTTCCGGTGATTTATCTGGGAATTTCTTTTTGGTTGTTAGGAAATACCCTCTATCATCGGCCGGTAGAGTCCGTCATTGGAGTGTCTTTGGTGCTGGCTGGTATTCCCTTTTATTATTGGTGGGAGAAAAAAAAGAAAAATAATTGAGAGAATTTTTTCTACCCCTGCTCTATTAAAGTAACTCCTCATTATTGAGGAGAGGCCCTTTAAGGAGGGGTTTTACGCAGTGCGATGAGTTGCACTGTTTTTGTAGGAGAGTCGCCTCGTGAAATAGGGTATGGTGCCATACCCTATTTCATTTTTAAAGATGAATTATTTAACGTTTGTCTGCCCACCAAAACCACCCCAAATTATCAGGTCATTAATTGGAAAATTTTCCGGCAGAGTTATTTAGCCTGGATAATTCATAACCACTAAGGCACAAAGTCACAAAACATTGGAAAAATTAGAATAAATATGATTCATAAAATGATCGCTCCTAAAATTCCATTTTAAAACCATGCTTCTTTTAAGTTTAATATTCTTTAGCGACTTAGTGACTTTGTGGTTAAGATTTATGAATAATGCAGGTTAGAAAGTCCTCTTTTGGGGGAAGTTGTCGGTTATGGGAAAAAATATCCCGGAATATCCCTGAGAGATGATTGAACATCATATTTAGTTAAGAGATTTTAAACATAGCGAAATGAAAAATACCTTTATACAACGCTGGAATGAAGAGAGCGGTTACGGAGAAGTTCTTCGCATTGCCTTTCCCTTAATATTGAGCACCAGTTCCTGGAGTTTACAGCATTTTATTGATCGGATGTTCCTGACCTGGTATTCACCGGAGGCCATTGCCGCTTCTATGCCGGCAGGATTGGTGAATTGGACTCTGGTGAGCATATTTGTGGGTACCGCAGCCTATGTGAACACTTTTGTGGCGCAATACTATGGAGCCCGTAACTACGAACGGATTGGAAGCTCGGTCTGGCAGGGGTTATATCTTTCCCTACTTGCGTCTCTGGTTGCCATCCTCTTTGTCCCCCTGGCGCAACCCATTTTTTCGCTCTTCGGTCATCCGGAAGGAGTCAAACAATTAGAGGTGGTTTATTTCCTCATTCTCCTGATTGGTGCCCCCTTTCTGGTGATCAACAACGCGATTTCCAGCTTTTTTACCGGGTTGGGGAAGACCTGGATGGTGATGTGGGTTAATTTTTTCTCCACCGGGGTGAATCTCTTTCTCGACTATCTCATGATATTTGGAAAATGGGGTTTCCCGGAAATGGGTATCGCCGGTGCTGCCTGGGCAACTGTTATATCTGTAATGGTCACCTCGGTGGTTCTGTTTCTTTTGATGTCCCAAGCTCATTATCGAAAAAAATACAGCACCCTGAAAAACTGGAAATTTGAACGGGAGTTATTTCTCCGCTTGCTGAAGTATGGTTTGCCCAGTGGGTTTCAATTCTTTTTAGAAATCATGGCCTTCACCCTTTTTATTCTCCTGGTGGGAAAGATTGGGGTAATAGAATTGGCAGCCAGTAATATCGCATTTAATATAAATACTCTGGCCTTTTTACCGATGTATGGAATGACTATCGCTGTTTCGACAGTGGTGGGTCAACGATTGGGGGAAAATCGACCCGAGTTGGCAGAAAAAGCGACCTGGTCTGCATTTCATCTGGCGTTTATTTACTTTTTTGTCCTCGGATTAGGCTATTTCTTCCTGCCTGACCTGTTTATCTTTCCTTTTGCCCTCCAGGCTGAAAAGGAACACTTCGACAGCATTCAGTATATGATTGAAGTACTGTTGAAGTTTGTAGCGGTCTACTGTCTTTTTGATGCCGGGAATATGATTTTCTCCGGAGCATTAAAAGGAGCCGGGGATACCAGATTCGTGGCTATCTCCAGTGTGGTGCTCTCCTGGGTGTTAATGTTGATACCATCTTATATTACCCTGCGCTTTTTTTCGGGGAATATTTACTGGTTATGGTTGTTCGTCACTCTGTATATTGCGGGTTTGTGCGTCATTTTTTTCTGGCGTTTTCAAAAAGGCAGATGGAAAAGCATGCGGGTCATTGAAACCCCGCTCCCGGAGGTGGAAAAAAGTGATTTGCAGATCTGAGGTGGTTACGCTTACCGGAGTCGTTTCTCCCCCATGAGAGAAGGATTGAGTTACCCTTAATCGCTGAGAAAGAGATATCGCAAAATAAAAAGGATAGCAAAGAGAGATATCAGCCAGGGAACTTCTTTGAACTTACCTTTTACCGCTTTTAACAGTGTATAAGAGATAAAACCAAAGGCAATACCTTCGGTGATGCTGAAAGTTAAGGGCATCATGAGCATGGTAAGAAAAGCGGGAATGGCTTCGCTATAGTCGCTCCATTCGATACGGGTAACGTTATTCATCATCAACACCCCAACAATGATCAAAGCAGGGGCGATAATGGGGTAGAGTTTCACCCCTTCCACTACTTCGATGCCGCCCCCGACCATTCTCAGAAGTGGGGCAAAGAAAATGGCGATCAAAAAGAGCAAACCGGTGACAATGTTGGCTAATCCGGTTCTGGCACCGGCACTCACCCCGGCCGAACTTTCAATATAGCTGGTGATGGTGGAAGTGCCCAATAAAGCCCCAATAATGGTTCCGGCAGCATCGGAAAGCAATGCCTGGCGGGCTCTCGGTAAAGAGCCATCTTTTTCAATAAACCCGGCCTCCTGACTGATACCTACCAGGGTCCCCACGGTATCGAACAAATCCAGGAAGAAGAAGATGAAGATGATGGCTAACATCCCGGTTTGCAGAGCGCCCTTGATATCCAGTTGGAAAAGGGTTGGTTTGAGCGAAGGGGCCGCTTCCACAACCCCCTGATAGTGAACCATCCCCAGTGCCAGAGCGACGATTAGATTCACCAAAATTCCGATAAGAATGGCTGCTTTGACTCCTCGAACCAGCAGAAAGGCAGTGACGGTTAAACCCAACAGTGAGAGTAATACGGGTTTCGAAGTAAGATCGCCCAACCCCACCAGGGTGCCGGGATTATCCACCACAATGCCACTCCATTGCATTCCCACCATGGCTATTAACAATCCGATACCAACGGCGATGGCGTTTTTTAGAGAAGCGGGAAGTGCAGTGATTAATTTATCCCAGAGACCGAACAGGGTCAGAATAAAAAAGATACTTCCGGAAATAAAGATAGCCCCCAGAGCCTGTTGCCAGGTATAGCCCAGAGTTAACACCACTACATAGGTAAAGAAAAAGTTATGCCCCATGGCTGGTGCCTGAGCAATGGGATAATTCGACAATACTCCCATCAGGATGGTGGCAAGGGCGCTGGATAAACAGGTGGCTACCAACACCGCCTCTAAATCCATCCCGGCCGCATGCATCACCACCGGTTGAACAAATATGATATAGGCCATGGTTAAAAAGGTCGTTAATCCGCCGGTGATTTCTCTGCTCAGGTTGCTTCCTTTTTCCTGGAAGTGAAACCATTTCTCCAGCATTCTCCAACCTCCGCTTACTTTGATTCAATTTTTATTAGTTCCTTTTTCGCCCGAACCTTTTCCGGTTTCCTTGATGAATATTTTAAAATGAAATCATCCCGGAGTTCCCCATCTCAGGTAGACTAAATTTACGATTTTTCCCGATTTTTTCAAATTCGGGATAGAAATGTAAGGGGAAAAGTTTTTCCCCCTCTATTCGGAAAGTCCATTCCCTTTCTAATGGTGACGGCTCTCTTTAAATTTTTGTCAACTTATGTATTTTCAAAAGGATACTTTTAAATGCTTTTCGCAGTGGTATAATTTTTGAATCTTTTTTTATTAATTGCTACGGAAAGGAGCATTCAAGCATATATATACAACTCCATGTTGATTGACAGGGAATGGCTGATTGAAGGGGCATGTTTTAAGGATTCAAAAAAAGATACATTTTTTCAATTAGCATAAGCCGTCCAATGACTGGTGGGGTAAGATGGCTCCAATTTCTGTGCTTCTGTTTGTAGCAATATGGATTTTTTCCGGGATTGGATATCTTTGTTGGGGACAAAGCAAGCCCCCGATGGAGGTTTTTTCTTTACCTTTATCTTCGATGGGAACTCCTTCGACAACATTATTCAATCTAAATTGGCATAGCTATTGGATGAGAAACGATGGTTTCTCGGGGCGCAATTTGACCACCGGAGGCGCGGGTGGTATTTATCCCCGGGGAACGTCAAACATCATTTTTCAAGATGGGTTTATATGGGGCGGGTTGGTGAATGACCCCAACCCCGACTTTCCACAATTACGAGTTGGAGGTCAAACTTACCGAACCGGCACGGTCCCGGGTCGAATTATTTCCCCGGGAATTGCCGAAAATTCCAACCTGCCCCATGTTCATATTTATCGGATTCGCAAGGATTATCTTTCCCTGAGCGAATCGGAGTTGCGGCGTGATGCCGCTGAGCTGTTTTATGGTGGGGATACGAACAGTGTAACGCTTGCTGATATCGAGGCCGTTCGGGAGCAATACGAACGGGATTGGAATGAATGGCCCGTGGAATACGGAGCTCCTTTTTATGACCTCAACGGTAACGGGGTCTACGAACCTCAAAATGGAGAAACCCCCGGCCTCGCCAATGCCGATGAAGTGATCTGGTTTGTCTGCAATGACCTGGATTTCGGTAACACTTCTACTCTCTATGGGTCTCCTCCCATCGGGCTGGAACTTCAGGTGACCGTGTGGGGCTATCACAAAAGCCTTCCGGAATTGGAGCATCTTTTTTTTAAGAGATATCGGTTAATTAATAAATCCGAATTTACCGTAGATTCCATGTTCCTGGCAATCTGGTCGGATACTGACGTGGGGGATTATACGGATGATTTACTGGGGTGTGATAGCACCCTGGGGTTGGGGTATGCCTATAATGGGTTTTCCACCGACGCTGAGTATCAGGTTTTTAATTTACCGCCACCGGCAGTTGGTTATCTTCTGTTACAGGGACCAATTGTACCCTCTCCCGGTGACGTCGCCTGGTTTGATTTTCAGCGCCGTCAGGATTATCGAAACCTTCCCATGACCTCCTTCTGGGCAAAAGCAACTGGCACTTCTTTTTCGGATCCTCCCCTCGGTGATTATGATGGAACCCTGGCCATGTATAATGTCTTGAATGGCTACCAACCGGTTCCGGATACTTCCATTCGGATACTCGCTGTCCATGGAGCCGGTCCTTTCCAGGGGCGACCCACAAAGTTTCCCTTAAATGGAGACCCGCTGGAATTCAGAGGCGATGTGGATGGCACCGGTACCAATTCACCTCCCGGTGGGCGACGAATGGCTCTTTGTAGTGGTCCGCTCACCATGGTTCCCGGTGATACTCAGGAGGTCATATTTGCTATCGTTGGGGGAATAAGCAAAAGTCAACTCGCCAGTCTTTCCGTGATGAAGTATCATGCGCTGGTTGCCCGATACCTGCATGAAAGAAAATATCGCCTTCCCCAACCTCTTCCGTCCCCCATCGTCTCTGCCGCCGCTTATGAAGGAAAGATCCTCCTGGATTGGGGAAGTGCCTGGGAACGGGTGAAGACCATTGAACAGGAAAGGGAGGGGTATCGTTTTGAAGGATATCGAATCTGGCAGGTGGCAGATACGGTTTCCGGGCTCTCCAATGCCTCTCTGCTATCCATCGTAGATAAAAAAGCGCCCCCCTCTGTCATCTGGGGCTATCAACAGGATTCCTCGAATGGTTTTATCGTGAGAAAACCGGTTGTGCTGGGAAACAATAGCGGAATTCAATATTTCAGTGTGGTCGATCGAGATAATTTGAATGATGAGCCGCTGGTGGATGGGCGGGAATATTATTTTGCGGTAACCGCCTATTATTATTCCTCGGATGACTCCCTGAACCCACTGCCGATTATCGAAACGCCCCCTGGATATGTGGCTATTCGAGCACAAAAAAGCAATCCCGGATACACATCTGAAATCGGTGATACCCTGGAAGTTACTCACGTTGGTTCCGGAACCGGTAGCGTCACGGTACAGGTCATCAACCCGGCGCTGACGACCGGGCATACCTACCGGGTGGAATTCGAGCCGGATACTGTTTATCAAGTCTTTCCGATTCTGGATCAAAATGGGGATATTATCGGATATGACACCACCGGGTATTATTTTCCCTGGAATCTGGTTGATGAAACCACCGGAACGCTCCTGTTGAGCCACCAGGAGAAGATATCCGCTGATGGCCCTTATCCGATGGCGGATGGATTGCAGATTATCGTTGATATACCTACCAACAATGATTTATGGTGTAATTATGAAGGTACCCCCTGGGTGGGTGGGGTTGATTTTGGAGAAGATTTACCCGGTTGCCCGGGGGTGACATTGGGTGGTGGGTGGTGGAATCCAGCTCAGGATACCATTCCCATCGAGGTAATTTTTCAGGATTCTCTGGATGTCAGCCAGAATGGGTTTCTCAGTCGGGGCGCAGTCTATCGCCGTGACCTGGGATATGCTTATGCGGGCACCGGGGAGCTCCCCATGATTGCTTTTGACATGAGTGATCCGGATCATCCGCGGAGGATAAACATCACCTTTGTGGAGGATCAGAATGCATCTCAGGCCAATGGGAGTGAGGCAAATATGATCTGGGATATGGGATGGAATGGGTCACAATTTGCTGATTTGGGAGGGCGAGAGTATCTCTTTTTTCATGTTACGGATTATAATGAAGGGGCGGATTACAACGATGATAACTGGGGCCCCGGAGTAGATTTAGCCTATAGTTTCTGGCCCGCGGGAAAAGAAGGCCATCGCTATCTGGAGAGTTCTTATGTCTGGAAGATTCATGCGAATAAAATTTGTACCCCGGCGGATACCTTCCGTTTTACCGCTCCCCCACCTCCCGATATTCCCAATCGTTTTCAATTGTATCAAAACTATCCCAATCCTTTTAATGCCGGCACCGTGATTCGCTACTGGCTCTCCCGGAAAAGCAAGGTGGTGCTGGAAATCTATAACATCCTTGGTGAAAAAGTCGCCACACTGGTCGATCGAGTTCAGCCACAAGGAGAATACTTTGTTCGTTGGGAGCCCCGCCATCTTTCCAGTGGGATTTATTTCCTGCGCTTGAGCACTGAAGAAGCCGTGGCAGTGAAAAAGATGGCTCTGGTAAAATAGCTGATCATGTATCCCCAGACCTATAAAACCGGATATTGGCAGTCATCCAGGAGATGACATTCCCGACATTTTCGCTTATGGCAGTAATTTTTCCCAACCCTCACCAGCGCGGCTTCCATTACCGGAAAATCATTTTCGTTTTGCCCATCCTGTTTCCAAAACTGGAGGAGCTTCATCAGGGAATCGCTTTCTCCGTTGAGCCATCCCAAAGAACGGGCACTCTGCCGGGCGAAGGTGCTAAGCGGAGGCTGAGCTTTTTTCCAGATGCCTCTCAATTCCCTCAAAAAAATCTGGGTGGTTACCTCTCCAATGCCTTTGCCCAGCCCCTGTATGCGGAGTTCCAGATCATGGGCATCCCTTGCCTCTTCGTGTAGTTTTAGCAAACTCCCCTGATACAGGGTTAGTAAATTGCCCATGACTTCCAGTAATTTATCCGCTGTTTTGAAATCATATCGCACATATCCTCCGCTATCCAACACCTGCACCAGACGGTCCCAACCGGCATCAACGATGGCGCGGGGTGATAATAGATTGGCCTCCCGGAATTGATAATAGGTGTTTTTCACAATGTTTTCCGAGATTCGCGCACCGAACAATATCGAGGCCAGAAACCACTTGAATACCTCCTCATCAGTGTTCTTTTCAAGCCGAATTCCCAATTCGGAGGAATAGGTTCTCCCCTGCCATTCAATCAACTTGCGAAGAGTTTCTTTGTTTGGCATTGGTGACCCTCCTTTGTTAACCGAAGACTGAAGATATTTATGGATGCATATATGTTTTATATAGAGAATGAAGCAGGGTTCCCTGGAGACATCGGGTGGGTGAAAATATTGACCCCCTCCCTTGAAAATCTAATCAAAAATGAGTACCTATTGGGGAAACCGAATTCTGTGGGAGAAGCCAGATGAGCAAGTTGCTTTTGACAATCCTGGGGATGGTCTTTTGGGGGTATTTTCAGTTTTCGTTGGGACAGGAAGTGACAGGAGCCGTTAAGGAAGGTAATCTCCGTTTTTTCTATAATCGTAAACCGGATTCGTTATGGATAAACGGTAATTCAGTTGATATTGAAAATGGTGAGATGATTACCCTTCCAATAGGGATGGTTAAAATCAAAGCTTTAAAGGAATGTTATCATCCCATTGTTACGACGACGGAGGTCATTCCTCAACGAATTATTCCGGTTAAATTAAAATTTAGACATTTTACAACTGACGAATATACCCTGTACCGTTATTATCAATTATCCAACATTGTATTGCTACCGGTTTCCCTTGCCGGGTCATTGAAAAGTAAGAAAGCAGAAAACATATTTCCCTTTGTGCTTGCCGGGACAATGACTCAGGTGTTCTGGAATTTGATTCAAAGAAGACATTTTGATAGATGTAGCAGAGCCTATCACATGGTCAGCCCCTCTGAAAATGGGATTTGGTTCGGGATCTCCATGACCTCCTTTTATAATGAGTGGGGAAATATACAATATTCAGAGGGAGTAAGATATTTTCGAGATGTTCCTCCACCAGTAGAAGATTTTTATATAGACATTCGTCGAGAAGTAACGACATCTACATTCCCTGATTTTGATTGGGAAGGATATGCTTTTAATCTCGAATTTTTGAAAAATATCCATCGCAATCTCACTTTGTATGGAGGAGTGGTCTGGTTCCCCAGGATGACGATTGATTTAGAAGTACAAGAATTTTTTCTGTATGGCAATGCTTTATTAAGGGAATATAACCTTACAAAAAGTGCTTCGCTCTTCTTGTTCAACCTTGAATTACAGGTAAAACCAATCCATATATTAAATCAGGAATTTTATGGTATCTTTGGAGGCTTCTGGGGAAAATCAATCCAGCTTAAAAAAGAACTCCTTTTTGATCCGGTAACTCCAGTCAGCGCAACGAATCAGGATACAGTACGGGTAAATGCTCAACTCCATGCATCTGGTTATACCCTGGGAATCGGGCTACATTCTCCCTTAACTTCCTATATAGGCTTATTTTTAGAGTTCCGAATTCAGCCCAGTTTTACATTTACCATTGGCACTCATGAACAAAAACGTTATTTGCGAAGTTTTCGGATGGGAATGAGGTATTATTTGTAACTCATGGAGACTGTGATTAGTGGTACCGTGGTAACTAATAATGAATTCGTTTTTGAAATCTTTTCAATAGGAACAACACTTAAAAAACCATCCCGATGGTAAGTTGAGAGCGAAGGGTGGTATGATACTTTCCGGTTAGTGTCAGATATAACGTATGCTCTTTGCCCAATTGCTGACTCAGGTTGATCCCCACAAACCACTCAATGAAATCATTG
>RFIL01000098.1 GCA_003695285.1 Calditrichota bacterium | reverse complement strand
GGTGAATTTTTCAACAATAAGATTGCTGACCTTTTAATGCGAATCCAGAGACATATTGTGTTAATCGGATTCGGAAGCCTTGGTAAAAGAGTTCTGGACAGACAGGTTCGTATATTGCTCAGTAACTCAAAGTGGAAACGTTATTTCCCTCACTTTCCCAGAGGCAGTTTCACAGAGAAATTCAAAAAAGACCAGGCGCAACGTGAAAAAGTCCAGAGAAGTTTTTTTCTCATCGTCACCCCGGATCTGCAATTGGAACTCGTCAGTACCGAGTTTGTGGTGATTGAAAAGGATCCGGTAAACGTCATTTATTCCACCAGCAATGATCTCCTTGGGATGTATGGAGTTGTCTCCTGCGCAGAAACCTTATATAAATCCCGTCTCGACTCCAAACATAATATCATCCTTCACCCGGAAGTGCGAGTTTTGGTGCCAGTGGTTGTGGGTGAGGCAAAAGAGCCTTTTATAAACTCCCGTGTCAATCTGGAACGGGCTCGGTTGATGATCAGCACTGTGCCAGATGGTGAAACTGTACGAGCTGTTTTTGAACGAGCTTTGAAAAATAAAATACCTTCTATTGTATGTGTGAGACATAGTGATCAGATTTCCTATCTGACGTATCGTTCTCGGCATCATCAGGTGATCCTGGTTTATCCACGTCATAATCAGGGGAATACCCTCGGGTATAGAATGTGGGCATCAATGCTAAAGGTACGTTCCATTGAAAAAATGAAAAGAGATGAATGGCCCAATGTGTTAATCATTGGTAACAATAAAGCAAACCGCTTTATGTTAGAAACATTATGGACTTTTTTACCTGGTATCCACGATGAGAGGAAACAAATACTCAATAATCATTTTGCATTTTTAGTAACCCCAGGAGAAAAATCGATAGGTTATCCGGTGTTAAAAGATGCTCGGCAGAGTCATCCTACATTTGACTTGTTTTGGCCAGAATCATTTGTAACCAGCGGTCGTTTCCCATATCCCATTTCTCCCAAAAAGAAATTGCGCCCTCAAATGCTCAAAACCCGTATGATTAATGATGTGGATACCCGGGCAATCATCGAATCCCTGTGGGAACATCGACCTCATATTATTTTGATTAATCATGATAAAGTTGAGAACGTTGCCAGAATGTTACTTCGTTGTATGCGCGCCATTGAAAGGCTGAAGCATCGAATTAAAAATTTTCAAATGCCCATCATTCTCCTTTCTGCTGCTCAAGCAGATGAAAAGGAACATTTAACTCTCGGTGATGCTTCTCGTTATTATGATGCCCTTTGCCGACTCTATAAGGAAAAAGTTGCCAGTGATCATCGTTATCCTGGACATTCCCGCTATGACCACTATGTTAAAGAGATTATTGGTGAATCGATTACCGACTCTCATGCTGATGCGGAAGAAATGATTATCGGTGCCATACGCGCCTATCAAGAACCAGAAACTGAAAGATTTTGGAGAAAGATGTTCACGAAGGGCGTCCAGAAAGTGTCTTTTGTTAAATTTACCCTGGATCAATTGAATGACATCAGAGCTAAATTGAATCAGAAAATAACAATTGATAAAGATGAATTTTGTAATTCAGAATTGAAGAATTTGATAAATGCTTTCATCAGAGAACTATCGACTCGTGAATTTCCTGAGCAGGAATTATGGAATCGGATAAAACCAATCCTTATAGATTTTGAGGTGCTATTGAAGGAGACTTTAGAACTGAAGGGATGTAACTTAAATGAAAGTTTCTCGATTGTGAATTTAGTTAACGATTTGAAGGAATGGCTGGAAACAAAGAAATTAAAGACAGAAAAAAAAGAGATTCAGCCTTCCTTTATTGAAGTTAGCAGTTGCCTTCCGAACCGTGCTGGAGCCCTGGCAGATTACATTTCGGACCTTGCCAAGTTAACGGTAAACAAATACAATTGGGAAGAATTATCACTCTTCTGGAAAGAGCAGATAAAGCTCTTGTCCCAGGAGGTAACAGAAATCCTCCCTTATGTCCCCTCATTTCAATACCTCAGACATCTCAAACAGGATGATCCAGAACACTCAACTTTTGCGCTTACCGGTTATGCCACCTTGACTCCGATTAATGAACATCATCCACTGTTTTCAGAAAAGACATCCGATGATAGCCCTGTTGTCCGTATTTTCGCGAATGATGGTCGAAATTATGTGGAAAGATTTGTAGATCCGCTGGAGGAAAAAGAAAGTCCCGGCATTCTTACCAGAACAACGCCGGTGGAATTGATCAAAGAACCCACTCCTCCCGGAGTTCCCGATGTAATTGATAGAGTGGCTCGAAGAGGTGATGTAAAGTTCAATAAAATAAGTGAATATAAAGATGTGTTGATGGGGAATTTTTCAGATAGCGAGAAGAACAGTACATATCTTTGCCCGGGAATGAACAGTTGTCGAATTGCAGCTTTTCAGGATTATATCAATGCCAGCAACAATCTTCGTTTTGAGTTAATGAACAAGACACATGATTTTAAACTGTGGCATGCCCGTAACTATTTTTGCACAAAGAATAGTCATCTGGCCAGTGAAGAGGATATCCCTACTGAAAAATCCTATTTTGCTCGAATCATATGCTGCGCGCATGAAGAATATGGGCCGGGGTTGAT
>RFIL01000097.1 GCA_003695285.1 Calditrichota bacterium | reverse complement strand
TGATCCAGACCTCCGTAACCGATGTCATACGCCCAGCCATCACCACCGATGATCCAGACGCTCTTTTTGACCAGATAATCCGCCAGACTGAGCAGCATTTTGGCATCCAGGCTATCCAGAGTCTTGAGTTTTTCTTTAAGGATTTTTACACGTTCTCGCTGTTCATAGATTCCGGCTTCATCGGATTGATCCGCTTCCAGCAATTCTCGAACCAGATTCTCACCAAGTTCCGCAGCCAGTTTGCTGAGTAATTCACGGGCTTGTTGATGATGTTTCTCAATAGTTAAACGAAAGCCCAAACCAAATTCGGCATTGTCTTCAAATAATGAATTTGACCAGGCAGGTCCATACCCTTCTCGATTTTTGCTCCAGGGGGTGGTTGGTAAGTTTCCACCATAGATGGAGGAACATCCGGTCGCATTGGCGACAATCATGCGGTCCCCAAAAAGCTGAGTCGCCAGTTTTATATAAGGAGTTTCCCCACAACCGGCACAGGCTCCGGAAAACTCAAACAACGGTTGGAGGAACTGAGACCCTTTCACGGAGTTTATTTTCACCTGTTGACGGTCCACTTCCGGCAAGCTGAGGAAGAAATCCCAGTTCACCCGTTCCTGTTCTCTCAGCGGTTCCTGTGGCGCCATGTTCAGGGCTTTTAATCCGGTCTGTTCTTTGTTCTTTGCCGGGCACACTTCTACACATAATTGACACCCGGTACAATCCTCCGGTGAAACCTGAATGGTGTAATAGGTTCCTTCCGGCCAATCTTTACCCCGGACCGGTGTGGATTTAAAGGTTGAGGGGGCATTTTCTAAGAGTTCCTTGGGATAAGCTTTTATCCGAATGACGGCATGAGGACAAACCATGGCGCATTTTCCACATTGAATACATACTTTTTCATCCCAGACCGGAATCTCCAGCGCAATATTTCGCTTTTCATACTGGGAGGTGGCACTGGGAAAGGTTCCATCGCTGGGGAAAGCACTCACCGGCAAATCATCACCATGTCCGGCAATAATTTTTGACAATACATCCTTGACAAAATCAGGTGCATCTTCACTAACCGGTGGGCGCATTTCAATCTTACTGCTCACGGTTTGAGGATATTTTACCTCATGGAGGTTACTCAACGTATTATCCACAGCCTGGAAGTTCTGGAGAACGAGAGCTTCTCCTTTCTTTCCGTAGGTTTTTTCAATGGCTTGTTTGATCTGTCGGATGGCTTCATCTCTGGGTAAAATATTAGAGATTGCGAAGAAACAGGTCTGCATTATGGTGTTAATGCGCCTGCCCATACCATTTTCCCGGGCAACCTTATAGGCATCCACCACATAAAATTTCAGTTTTTTGTTGATGATCTGTTCCTGCACAGTTCGAGGAAGTTTATCCCACACTTCATCAGGGCCGTATGGAGAGTTTAGGAGAAAGGTCGCACCTTCTTCCGCATGGGAAAGCATGTCAAATTTTTCCAGAAAATTAAACTGGTGACAGGCCACAAAATTTGCTTTCTGAATCAGATAGGTGGAATGGATGGGTTTCTTACCAAACCGCAGATGGGATACCGTTGTGGAGCCAGCTTTTTTGGAATCATAAACAAAATATCCCTGGGCATAAAAATCGGTGTTTTCACCAATGATTTTGATGGAGTTTTTATTGGCGCTGACTGTTCCATCCGCTCCCAGACCGTAAAATAACCCTCTGAACGTTTCTTTCTCTTCAATGGAAAATTCCGGGTCAAATTCCACATGGGTATTGGTGACATCGTCAATGATTCCCACGGTAAAATGATTTTTCGGTTGTTTCTTGTTCAACTCATCAAATACCCCTTTTACCATGGCCGGAGTAAACTCTTTGGAGGATAAGCCATATCTTCCACCGACAATAATGGGCAGCGAAGCAGCCGCTCCATTGCCTTCAGCAGCTTTTTCATAGAAAGCGCTGACAACATCCTGATACATAGGTTCGCCCACCGGTCCTGGTTCCTTGGTCCTTTCCAGTACAGCGATTTTTTTGACCGATTGGGGTAGGGCATTAATGAAATGTTCCACGGAGAAAGGCCGGAAAAGTCTGACTTTGATCAAACCGACTTTCTCACCTTGCCCGACCAGATATTCTACCGTTTCATGGGCGGTTTCTGCTCCGGAACCCATCATCACAATCACTCGTTCCGCTTCCGGATGCCCCACATAATCAAACAGGTGATATTTACGCCCGGTAAGCCGGGCAAATTTCTCCATGGTCTGAGCCACAACTTCGGGACATTTTTGATAAAAAGGATTTACCGTCTCCCGTGCCTGAAAAAAGACATCCGGGTTTTGAGCGGTACCCCGGATAAAGGGGTGGTCCGGGGAAAGTGCACGCTGACGATGAGCAATCACCCATTCCGGGTTGATCATGGCACGAATGTCATCATCGTTGAGCACTTCAATTTTTTGAATTTCATGGGAGGTTCGGAAGCCATCGAAAAAGTGTAAAAACGGGATTCGGGATTCCAGGGTGGCTGCATGGGCAATCAAAGCAAAATCATGGGCTTCCTGAACAGAATTGGAAGCCAGCATGGCAAATCCGGTACTGCGCGTCGCCATAACATCGCTGTGATCTCCGAAAATAGAAAGCGCGTGTGTGGCAACCGTACGGGCAGCAATATGAAATACTGTGGGGGTTAACTCCCCGGCAATTTTGAACATATTGGGAATCATTAACAACAATCCCTGAGAGGCGGTAAAGGTAGTGGTAAGAGCACCGCTTTGCAGGGCACCATGAACCGCCCCGGCAGCTCCACCTTCGCTCTGCATTTCCACCACGGAAGGCACAGTGCCCCAGATGTTTTCCTTACCAGCAGCAGACCAGGCATCCGCCAACTCTCCCATCGGAGAAGAAGGGGTGATGGGATAGATGGCAATGACCTCATTCACTTTATGTGCGATTCGGGCTGCTGCTTCATTTCCGTCAATCATTACTTTTTCACGTGACATGGATAGGCTCCTTATTTTATGCGTTTTCTTCACTATCTGACAAGTTCAATTGAGTTGAAGAGGGATCCCCCACCTTGGAAGGGATGGTCAATACTGGTGTTTCGGAAATGCGAACAACTCGTTCGGTGGTGCTTCCGATTAAAATATGCTCCAGCCCGGTCAATCCCCGGGTGGTCAGGATAATCAGATCCTGTCCGGTCTGTTGGGCAAAATGAACAATTTCCGGAGAAGGTGTCCCGGTTCGAATAATTCGATGCACCGGTACCGAACTGTCCTTCAATAAATTCTGTAAACTTTCATCAATCCGTTGTTGAAGGTTGGGGATAAAATCCATTGCCGGAGTAAATCCTTCCGGGTAAAAAGTAGGGTAGGGAAGGGTCTCTACTACATGGAGCAAGGTGATTTCAGATTGAAATTGGGAAGCCAGGTATTCACCATAATCCAATGCTTTATAGGAATATTCAGAAAAATCAACCGGGATCAGGATGTTCTTTAAGCGAAAGTCTGTAATTGATTTATGCACGGTCAGCACAGGGATGGGAGACATGCGCACCATCTTCTCAGCAATGCTACCCAGAAGAAAATGTTTGATTCCGGTTCGACCATGCGTTCCCATTATTACCAGGTCCATGGGATGTTTTTGAACGTAATCCAATAAGGATTGTGCGGCCGATTTCCCCTGAATCACGGTGAAATTTGCCTGAACACCTTCCTTTTCTGCCTGGTCAACCATTTCCTGAAGCTGAGATTCCATATCTTCCAGAGTGGAGCGGATGCTACTCTCAATTTTCGATTTTCCGAAAATCGCTTCCGGTTGGAGGGAATGAAGGATGACTTCCACATGAATCAGTGTCAGGGAGGCATTTAGTTTTTTGGCAAATTGGATGGCATAATTAAAGGCACATTGGGAGTATTCACTAAAATCGGTTGGTACTAATATCTGATAAATATTCATGAAATGCTCCTTTATCTTGCTTAGCACTCAACTTTCATCATTAAGTTACTAAGCGAAATGTAGAATGTCTATAAATTTTGTAGATAAGATAACCGGAGGGCTAATTTTACCAGCTATTCCGTTTCAGGTAAAGACAATAGAAAACAACTGAGTTATGAAAAAATAAAATGTATCGTTAACCCAAAGAAGTTAATTTGTCGTTCTTCTACAAATTTTTTTTAATCCTCCGGTTACTCAGAACCACTGCTCCCCGACTCAATTTAGCTTCTTTCTTATCGGCCATCCCTGACGAATGTGTTGTAAAACGGTAATCCCTTTTTTGCCGGGTAATTCTCCCATACCAATTGGATGTATAAATTTTTTTAAACTAATTTAATTTATA
>RFIL01000533.1 GCA_003695285.1 Calditrichota bacterium | reverse complement strand
GTTGATACAGTTATCCGCAATGATGACTCCCAGCAATTCTTTTTTAGTAAACAGGGGAACAATCACAAAAGAGTCATTTTTTAACAGCTTTAGCAGGTTTGTGTCTTTGACGTTAAAACTACCGGTTTCTCCTTGAAGCAATTGCCCATTTTTTACCTGAACCACTTTTTTGTGGAGAAGGGATTGAACACAAATGTTCTCCTCCTCCTCCAGGGGGATTTCTATTTGATGCACAATTTCATTTACTTTTTTATCCGCTCCCTCCAGATCAATGTTGTAAATCCTCACAATGTCGGAGAGGTAATGATAGTCTTTGTTTAATTCACTCCAGATACGGCTGGCTTCTTCTTCATCCGATGGCCCAATGGCCAGATCACCTTTCAAGGTTTTCTCATCATTGAGTAACAGAAGGAACGCACGATTAAAGCGCAATCCCTCCCCGGCAGTGATGGCAATCAGGATAATTCGAAAAATTTCGCGTTCATCGTAGGTGCTATAGAGAATTTCATTCAATTCGTTTAATTTGGAAAGTTCCAGAATGGTGCGCAGAAGTTCAAATTCCAGTTCCTTTCGGGCATCAATATCCTTCATGATCTCCGAAGTGCCGACAAAGTTACCTTTCTCATCGAAAATACTGGTGCAGGAGATATCCACGTAAATGGGGCGGCCGGATTTGTGAAGCCGTTGAGTTTCGTATTTTTTTATTACCCCTTTTTCTTTCAATTCCCGATGAAAATACGAGAGTTCATCCATCTCGATGAGCTCGTGGGGAATCAGTTTCTGGATGGGTTTTCCAATCATCTCTGCTTCGGAATAGCCAAAAATTTCCTCTGCTCCCTTGTTCCAGCTGCGAATGATATCATCCTTATCCAGAAAAATGATGGCATCTGTGGAAGTATTAATAATTGCGCTGAACAGCTTCTCTTTTTCCCGTAACTTCGCCTGAAGTCGCTCATTTTCCGTGACGTCAATACCAAGGCGGAGTACCCCCTCAATTTTGTTGGGGGTTTGATAAATTGGCAGGCTGATAAATTCCAGATATCGTTCCTTAGAACCACTGCCCGGGGATTGGTGAATCAGATGCCGTTCAATTTTACTGGTCAGACCGGGTTTATTTTCCTGGCAATGCTGACATTTTTCATCACAGGGCCATAAACTGTTCTGACAATCCAATTGTTGTCCAATGTGAAACTGGGGAAGCTGTTCTGCCATGTGGCTGTTGAACCAGATTAAACGGTTCGATGAATCTACCAGATAAAGATATATCGGATAGTGACCGACAAATCGATCCAGTAGTCGCAGGATATCCTGTAATTCTGGAAGTAAAGACAATGCGATCCCCTCCGGGGTTTACTTTTATATTTGGGGATTACGTCACAAGCTCTTAAATTGAACGGTTAGATATTATCGGAAAAAAACGCATGAAGATTATACATCGATACATTATCAAAGAGCTCCTGTGGCCATTCTTTTTTTCTCTGGCCGTGATCATGTTTGTTTTTATATTCAAATTCATCGTTCAATACATCGGTAAAATTTTTGGTCGAGGACTATCCTTCTCCACGATCATGGAGTTTATCTATCTGAACCTTGCCTGGATGCTGGCACTGGCGGTTCCCATGGCTGTATTAATTGCCGCCTTGATGGCATTTGGCCGTCTCTCCGCCGATAATGAAATCACCATTTTTAAAGCCTCAGGCATCAACCTCTATCAGGTGATACGACCGGCAGTGTATGCTGGTGTCTTCCTTTTTTTGGTGATGGTCTGGTATAATGATCAGGTATTACCGGAGTTTAACCATCGTGCGAGAATTTTGATGACCAGTATTTCCCGAAAAAAGCCCACGCTGGAGTTAGAAGAGGGATTATATATCAAGCTGAAGAATTTTAACATACTCGTAGAGGATATTGAACAACCCCTCACAAAAGATATCTCCCAAAAAGGTACGATTTTAAATCCCAATTATCAAGAAAATGGTAGTGAAAAATTAAAAGGAGTGATCATTTTTGATTTTAATGTCCCGGAAACTCAGCGAATTGTGGTGGCTGATAATGGATTTCTGGTCTTTAATAAGGAATATGAACGGTTAGAATTTACCCTCTATGATGGCGAAATTCATGAGATTGATACCCGCACCTTTTCGGAATATCGACGGGTAACTTTTGCCAAAAACATTTTTTATATCCCTGCCAGTGAACAGGTTTTCAAAAAAGTAGAGGACGTGCAACGAGGGGATCGGGAGATGAGTATCTCTATGATGCGGGAAAAAATTGAAGAATTTCAAAATTCCATCAATCGGGAAAAAGCATCCATCCGGGAAGAGATGGATAACTATTTACTATCTCCGGATTCCCTGGGTGGCTATTTGAAGCAGGCTGCATCGGCGCCCCTCGATATTTCCCAGGAGGAGGAGAAAAAAGCGGTCTCTCGTGCCACCCGAAGTATCCAGGCCCTGTATCAAGCAACGGCTGCCAAACAACGGAATATTAAAACGCTTCATCGACAGATTTATAAGTATCTGGTGGAGATACACAAAAAATTTTCCATCCCCTTTGCCTGTATTGTCTTTATTTTTGTGGGAGCATCTCTGGGGATTAAAGCCCGAAAGGGTTCCCTGGGAGTGGGGATAACCTTTAGTATTGGTTTTTTTCTTCTCTACTGGGCCTGTCTCATCGGGGGAGAGGAATTAGCGGATCGCCAACTCATGCACCCGGCGCTGGCAATGTGGTTACCTAACCTGATTGTGGGACCGATGGGGATTATCCTGACCATTCGGACAGTGCGGGAAACCACTTTCATCCAGTGGGAAAAACTCCCTAAAGCGCTCCAGCTATTCTTTAAAGGTCATGAGGATTGACCTGTCTTTGTTCAGCTCAGTTATCTAAAATAAAACTTCATCCACAACGAACAGGAACTATGTTACTTATTGATCGCTACATCATCCGAAAATTTTTATTCATCCTTTTTTATACCTCTCTGGCTTTCATCGTCATTTTTATCGTGGTTGACCTGGTAGAGCATCTCGATGAATTTCTGGCAAATAAAGCCAGTTTTGGAGATGCCGTATTGTATTACATTTATTATATCCCGTACATCGTAATTCTCACCCTACCGATTAACATGTTGCTGAGCAGTTTGTTTTCCCTGGGAAGTATGGCCCAGTACAATGAGTTGATTGCCCTGATGTCCTCGGGAGTCAGTTTGTATCGAATCTCAGCTCCCCTGCTGGTGATGGCTTTGTTTATCAGCATCATCTCCGGGGTTGCCGGGGAAACCCTGGTACCAAAAACGAATCGCTTGCGGCTGGATATCTGGCGCTACGAAATCCGGAAGCAGAAACGCATCATGACCGGTACTCGAAGGGAAATAGCTCTGCAGGATCGAGGTAATCGGGAAGTCAATATTCAATACTATGATGGGAAACACCAAAAAGCCTCCCGGGTGAATATCGTGCATGTGGAAGGCAATCAGGTGGTAGAACGCTGGGATGCACACTACATGATCTGGGTAGCAGATAGCAGTGGCTGGAAAATGAATCAGGTGACCTATCGAGTGTTTACCGATACCGGTGAGGTGGTGCAACGAATACCGGTGATGTGGTATACTGACACCCACATTTCTCCCGATGATTTGCTGGAACTTCAAATCAAACCGGAGGAGATGAATTATTCCGAGTTAAACCGTTTTGTGGATAAGATGCTCTATTTAGGTGCGGATGCCCGAAAGTGGCTGGTGGATCTGTATCTGAAAATCTCTTATCCGCTGGCAAATTTCATCATTGTTCTGTTTGGAATACCCCTGGCCAGCCGCAAACGCCGTAGTGGTCCCGCTTTAGGGTTTGCGCTGGCGTTGATGATCAGTTTTGTATATTTCCTTTTCTTACGAACCGGTCAGGTGTTGGGGCATAATGGTACCTTAGAGCCCTGGCTGGGTGCCTGGATTGGGAATATTGTCTTTGGGATTGGAGGAATCTTTTTAATGATAAAGGTTCGTAAATAACCATATCCCGTCTCAAAGTTTTCAGGTAGTTGCTTGATTTACATTTAATTAGACTTTCTTTTTCTGAAAAATTTTGCCCACCTCTTGGAAAATTCATTTAAATCCATTATACTTTTCCGCTTTTTTAAAACTACCCTGATTGCGGTGAGAAGTATTGCTGTTCGATTATGTGTATGCTCATCGGAATGGAGTTTAAATTTTTTCTTTTATTAAAGTTAGATTCCTCTCAACTCTCTCAAGTAGGAAATAATTTTCCTACTTGGTAGGAAAATTTGATCGCTATCACTTTGCCACTGTTTTTCGTGGATTTTCTGTAGTGTGTTGTTCTTGATGAAGTTATGTCTATAGTCGAGGGAAATGTGCACGGTTTTTGTATATAGTCCTTCGGCTGTGTAGTATTGTGGAACGGTTGTAGTCATTGAAATGAGGAGGCAAGTATAGAGCAGTGGTACGCATATCATTATCTTTCCTTAATATATCTTACCTGGCTGTATGTTCAGTTAAAGGCATTTCTATTTTTGCTGTTCTTTGGTGTTTATATAAAAAATACAGAGCTTTTAATTACCATGTTTAACCAAAATGGAGGAGGCGTTATGACGTGAAACGGTTAAATGTATTCCGTTTAGGTGTAAAGTCAAACAGTCAACTAATTTATGGAGACAGAGAAATGACTAAAAAATTTCTGTTGTTAATTGCATTAATGTTCTTGCTACCCGCGTTGGTATTCGGGCAATCCTCCGGTAAGATCGTCGGGATTGTGAAGGATGCCAATACCGGTGAACCATTACCGGGTGTAAACGTCGTGGTGGAAGGTACCACCTATGGTGCTGCCACGGATGTCGATGGTTATTACGTAATTCTGAATGTCCCGGTGGGTATCTACGATATTAAAGCCAGTTTTATTGGTTATAAGGAAGTTACCCTTTCCGGAGTTCGGGTCTCGGCAGACATTACCACAGAAGCAAACTTCGAACTGGAAGAAGCAGCCATCGAAGGGGAAGCCGTGGTAGTTACCGCCAGCCGACCTCTGGTAGAAAAACACGTGACTCAGAGTGTGTCACTGGTGACTTCCGAAGATCTGGAAAATATT
>RFIL01000532.1 GCA_003695285.1 Calditrichota bacterium | reverse complement strand
GAGGCCGTTCGCTGGGGCTCTCTCCTGGGTGAGATAAACCATCGCCTGGGTAGCCTTTATCTGGAATATGCCGAACGATGGAATCCCGATAATAAAAAGATGGGGGATGCTCTGTTCATTAGCAACAATATTTTTCTGGGAGCCTTCAGCTTCTTGTTGGAATTCAAAGATTATGATGCATTCGACATATCCGAAGCGGTTACTTATAACAATCCTCCGCTTGTTGCCCAGGAACATTTATTTACCCTCCTGAACAGGCATCAATTGGTGCAGAATGCTAATGATGAAAGGGGGTTTTTATTTCAATTAAGTTACCCGGTGATCGAGGATGGCATTCTGACGGTGAATACCAGTTTAACCGAGAACCATCAGAAGGCTAAGTTGTATCAAGAATATTTTGCCCAATTCGATTGGTTAACACCTAATGATTGGGAGTTTATCTGGTTGGCCAGCTATCAAAAAGATGCTGCTGGCCGGTATCTAAATTTTGTCAGTAGTTCTTCTTTTGAAGTGTCCAGCTATAATTCTCTGAAATTCATTTACGAACATCAGCATACCCGTATTCTTCTAACGGATCGTCAATTTTATAGCCAATTTGTTCAACTGGGGTTCAGTCATGCCCCCACCTGGACCATTTCCTTTTTGGGAGAACGCACCACGGATCAATTCTCCAGCCGTTCTGTCTGGGCTGGAGTACAACTGGATCTCAATGTTTTTGAAAAAATCGATTTTTCCCTTTTCGCTGGAACCAGAAGGAAGGGGAAAATATGTGCCGGTGGAGTGTGTGTAACCAAACCGGAATTGGAAGGCATCGAATTAATTATGACCACTCGTTTATAATCCACCTCAACACCTTTTTCTCATCACTTACATGACGAATGATGGGAACGAGGTGCACTTAACCCTCACCAATCGAATTTCACGCTTGTTTTTGTTGCCACTTTCTTATTTATTAAGGGGCTAATCAAGACAGTGAGAAAAAAATGCCAAAGCTAAAGAAACGCCAACAGGTAGAATTAAAAATAGAAAAAGTTGCTTTTGGAGGAAAGGGCATTGCTTTCCTTGATGACTTTGTGATTTTTGTTGAAAGAACAGTACCGGGAGATGTCGTTCAAGCCCGCATTAAAAAAATTAAAAAAAGCTTTGCCGAAGCGTATCCGGTTGAATTTATCCAGCGTTCTCCTCTAAGAGGGAAAGCGCCCTGTGTTCATTTTGAACACTGTGGTGGCTGTCGATGGCAGGATATTGACTATGAAGAGCAATTACGTTTCAAGAGGGCTCATGTGCTTGAAGTTCTTAAGCACATAGCGGGGATCAAGGAAACAACGGTGGAAGATATCTTGCCTGCCCCACAAATTTTTGGTTATCGCAATAAAATGGAATTCTCATTCGCAGAAAAAGGGTGGTTAACCCCTGAGGAATTGCAGAATGAACACATCCAGAAAACGTTTGCGCTGGGGTTACATGTCCCGGGCTATTTTGACAAGGTAGTAAATATTGAATATTGCCATCTTCAGAGTGAAGAAATGAATGCGGTGTTGAATTTTTCCAGAGAGTTTTTTTCTGCTTCAGGGATTCCGGTATATCATCCTCGCACCCACCAGGGGATTCTCAGATTCTTAGTGTTACGTCAATCTTTCTCAACGGGGAAGATAATGGTCATCCTGGTGACGGCTACGGATTTAAGTGAGGAGTTGTCTGAGTATGTGGAGCAGTTACAAAAAAAATTCCCTCTGGTAGCATCCGTTTACAACGGTATCAATTCTCGACCGGCGCAAATTGCCGCAGCGGAAACCTATCTGCTTCTATACGGGGAGCCAGTGCTTTACGAAAAGATTGGCCAGTTTCAGTTTGAGATTTCTCCCGATTCATTCTTTCAAACCAATACGTTACAAGCTAAAAATTTATATGAATTAATTCACCAGTACGCCGGTGTACAGGATGATATCGTTTGGGATTTGTATAGTGGTACCGGTAGTATTGCCATTTACCTGGCTGAGCAAGCCAGAAAAGTGATCGGGTTTGAGATTGTGGAAAAAGCGGTAGAAGATGCCCGGAGAAATGCGGATGTTAATGGGATTTCCAATTGCGAGTTCGTAGCAGGGGATGTGCGACACCTGGTAGGGGATTACAAACATGTTCCACCCCGGGTTTTGATTTGTGATCCTCCCAGAAGTGGAATGCATAAGGATGTGGTTAAAACGATCCTGGAGATTGCACCACAGCGAATTATTTATGTTTCATGTAATCCAGCTACCATGGCCAGAGACATTGCTTTATTGGCAGGTGCATATAATGTCAGAAAGGTGCATCCTGTGGATATGTTCCCACATACCTATCATATAGAAAGTGTTGTTCAATTGGAAAGACAATGAAAAAATTAACGCTCGAACAAATTGCAGCCAATCGCCTTTCTCCGGAAGAGGCTAAGGAGGTTGAGAGATACCCCATTTATGTCCTGTTGGATAACATCCGGAGTCTCTACAATGTGGGTTCTATTTTTCGGACTGCTGACGGGGCGCGGGTAAAAAAACTCATGTTGTGTGGTATTACCGGATACCCTCCCCGCAAGGAAATTGATAAAACTGCTCTTGGAGCTGCAGAGACTGTCCCCTGGGAATACTACCCGGATGCGATGATAGCCATCGAAGAGATGAAATCACAAAATATCCCTATTATTGCTCTTGAACATACCGAAACCAGCCAGGCACATTGGGACTATCAATTCCCATTTCCCTGCTGTCTGGTCATCGGGAATGAAGTCTGGGGTATTCAGGATGAGATATTGAAAGAAGCGAATGCCGCAGTAGAAATTCCGATGTATGGGACAAAACATTCCTTAAATGTGGCTGTTGCCTTTGGAATTGTTCTGTACCAAATACTCCAGCAATACCATGAAAAATAACCTCGTCGAAAGCTCTTCACCAAATTAGTTAATTTCACCTCATCTAAAGTTCTCTGATCCTGAAAATTTTTTGCATCCAACAAAATGATAAATTGCTTTCATTTTTTTCAGAGTATCCGAAGGTAACAATTGCAATAGGAGGAGGGATGGCTTATATTTTTGTTGATAATTGAATATTTACATTCATACTTTTTTACGTGTGAAAATTTGGGTCATTAAACAATCAATTTATCAACCATTGAAAAATACCTGTGAAGCACTCAGTGGTATGAAGTGGTGATTAAATGAAAACACAAGGCCAAAAAAGCTATACATATGGAATATTTGATTTATTTATTAGAAACGATTGAAGCTCGGGTCAATTTTATTAAAGAAAATCTCACTCGTGCTGGTTACCAACTAAAAATTTTTTCGGACCTTTCAGAATTAGAGAGCGCTATTAAAGAAAGCCCGCCTGAATTATTAATCCTTTCCTCTGCGCTGGTACCGTTATCAGATGAACTCAAGAGGTATTGTCAAAATTTGCCGGTGTTAATTTATGGTGAACAAATCCCGATCGAAACGGTTGATGAATATTACCGGTTGGGAGTTCGAAAGGTTTTAGAAGTTGATGAAAAACAGCTTCCTGAGCTGTTAATGAATGCAATCGAGATGTTGAATCGCCGGTTGCGAACCATCCCTGGTGCTAAAGAAGCCTATTTAACCCATGGTGCTATTCATTCCTTCTCCCTTTTTGACCTGATTGAAAATGCCTATAAAGAAAAGAAAAACCTCGTGGTAAAAGTTCTCCACAAAGGGCAATTCGGTAGATTAAGAATTTTTCAGGGGATTATCATCTCGGCGGAATGCCCCCCTTTAAAAGATGAAGCAGCAGTCTTAAAGATACTTCAGTTATCGCATGGTACGTTCTACATTCGCAGTTACGTTGAACAAAACGAAACTGCATCGATAGCCGCTTCCACCCTCTCTTTGTTGATGGAAGCTCGCTATCTGAGAGACTTTTCAGAAGATTTTTTGAATAAATGTGGGGGAGGGGAGTCGATTTGTTTTAAAATAACCCCATCTCCCGTTGGGACAATGTTCAAGGAAGATGTAGAAACCCGAATCCTATCCCTAGCCCAGGAACATTTGCCTTTCGAGGATATTGTATGGTTGTCACCCTTTCCCGTTAAGAAAACACTCAACACGCTGAATTCCTTTCTTCAAAAAGGTATCATCAGCCCCGATGTCACTGTAGAGGAACCGAACGAACAGTTTAAGGAAGAAGATATTCAGTTTTTGCGGAATTATATTTTACCCCATAATAGTAACCATGGGAGTTTAATTGTTCTGGGCTTGCCCTCCTCCGGTAGGAGTATGTTCATTCGTACCATAAGTGGTTTTCAAAAGGCGCCGATTAAGGAAATCAAATCCCTCGAGTTTACCAGGATTAGACCCCATCCTACCATGTATTTAACCATCTTTGGTGTCTCGATGGATGAAAGCGTTCTACCGGTGATTGAAAAGATTTCAGACGATATGGTTGCCTGTGTTTTTCTGATTGATGCAGCAAATCCTCAGTTTTATGAATATACCAGTTATCTTATAAATCGTCTGGTCAATCTATATCAGGTACCTTATGTCGTAGGGGTTACGAACCTGGGGAATTCGGAAGACCAATCTCTTGAACAAATTAAAAAAGCTATCAAAATTCCGTCTGGATTAAAAGTCCTTCCAGTAAAAACGGACTCCTTCTCAGATGTCAGACTCCTTCTAAACAATCTCAGAAATGTTATCATAGAAGAAGAGGCACATTGATGGATGACCTGTTGATCTACCTGACCGATCCAGTTTACCAGGAAGAAATTGAGAATCTCTCACTTGCAGAAGATTATCATATCTCCTATAGTTCTGACCTCGAAGAGATCATCCGGGATGCCCGGTTAAACCTGGTTGATTTAATTATCGTATGGCCTGCAACTTTAGAAAACAGCACAGCATTATTGAGCGCACTTAAAGAAATGCGGCTTGAATATATTCCGGTAGTAGCTTTGTATCGGGATGAAGAGATACGGGAAAAATTAGTTAAAATGTCCTTTACCGATTGCTGGCAAATTCCCATGCCTCGGGAGCGGTTCTGGATATTGATTAAACAGTTATTAAAAGATTGTAGCATACAGACGACCACTGTAGAAGGGGCGAACTGGCAGGGAAGTCTGGAAGAATACAATCTGGTGGATTTAATTCAAATGATTGAAGCCCGTGGATGGGATGCCGAGCTAACCCTTATGATTCATAATCATACGGGAGTAGTTTATTTCAATGAGGGTAAAGTCATCGATGCACGCTTTCTCTCCTTGAATGGATTGCCGGCTTTGTTAAAGATGGCTTTCTGGTCTCAGGGGCGTTTTTTCACCCGTATGTCTATTTTGGGAGAAGCACAGAAACGGATAACAATTAGCAATCAGGAAATTCTCTTTGCTATCATTGAGAAACTCCACCAGCTGGAGAAAATGGCCACTCACTTACCGGAATTCAACGAAGAATTGCTGAGAAACCCCCTGTTAGATGTCGGAGACGTATCTCCTCTACAAAAAAAGATACTTGACCTTTGTGAGAGACCGACCCGGATAAAAGATATCCTTTTCTCTATTGATGAGGACAATGAATTCATTCTGCAGGAAATCATCATGTTATTGGAAAAATCAATGCTTGGTAGCCGCACCTCTATTGAAAAGATGCTTCAGGATTCAGAAACCAAACCTGGCCTGGGTAAGATCCTCACCTCCATTTCTTCTCTTTTTAAGAAAAAGGAAGTTATTAAAGTTGAACTATCTTCAGAAGATTATCAAGCCCCTCAGCAGGAGGATGGTGAAGAGGCTCAATTACAAATACCCCAATTAAGCCTGACTGGCGAAGAATATCATCAAATTCAATATTTTTTGGAGAAACATCTGGTATGAAGCTCATCGATACATTACTGATTACACCTACGAAGGAAATCCTGGAAGAGATAACTTCGAATATGCCCCTGGAAGAAGTTGAAGTGAATGGGGTGAAGGGGTATCGTCTGGAAATATCGGAAGATTTAGTTTTTCTGTTTTATCCCATGGGGCTGGGAGATAACCCCGATGAGACGCCTTTAAAAGATATAAAGGAATATTTTCGGGGAGTCTTATTGGTCTTGCATGAAAAATATCTTTTAGACGATGCGCTAATGGAAACCGAAATGGAACAATTTTTATTAGATCTGGGCTCGCGTCCAGTGGTATTAGCGGTACGTATGGAAATGAAGAACCTTAATTATCTGAATGAAATTTTACAGGAATCCGGGATGCACCTTGCCAAAAAAGGGAAGTTGCTCTTCTGGCACCCTTTGATGAAATCCTCCCAGAAAAAAGTATGGGACATATTTTTTAAACAAATTATGAAAAACTGATACTCCTGATGTTCATCCCCGGGGGAATGGAATCTTCATTTAAAAATGGGATAATTTTACCCCCTTTTTTTACCTCTTTATGAAAATCCAAATTATTTAACCCATGCCAAACCGCTTCATTTCTACTATGGTGAAAACAGGTTCAAAAATTGTAGTTGGTCTCGATATTGGTGGAACCAAGATGATGGCCGCCTCATCCACCCTCGATGGGCAAATACTCCACCGAATAAAGCATCCCACCCCGAAATCTCTGAAAAGGGGTTTGGAAACTATCTATTCCATGATTGAAGAATGCATGGGAGATCAGGAGTGCTTAGCAATTGGCGCGGCTACCGGTGGTCCGCTGGATTGGAAAAGAGGGGTGGTGTCTCCCCTTCACCAACCGGAATGGCGGGAGGTACCCTTAAAAAATCTCATGGAAGAAAAATTTAGTTGTCCCTTTCAGGTTGATGTAGATACCAACGTTGCTGCCCTGGGAGAACATCATTTTGGCAAGGTTAATTCTTCATATATGTTGTATGTTACGTTCAGCACCGGAGTGGGAGGCGGATTATTATATAAGGGGGAGATCTTTCATGGTCCTGATGGTGTTCATCCGGAAGTTGGGCACCAGTCTGTTAATTACCGATGCCGCTACCCGGAACGGGTAGTATGTGAATGCGGTGCTCCGGATTGTTGGGAAGCTTTAGTATCCGGGAATGGGATTCGTAGAATCTATCGAAAACCTCCGGAGGAACTGACCGATGAGGAATGGGAAGAGGTTGGGTATAATATTGCTCAGGGATTAAGGAATTTAGCGGCTATTTATACACCGGAAGTTATTGTTCTTGGTGGTGGGCTGGCCATTGGTGCAGGGAAAAAACTGATTTCATCAGTTGAATCCTTTTTTCAGAGAACCCTGCACATCGTTCCTCGCCCAATGATACAACTCAGCACTCTGGGATATGACACGGTTTTATATGGAGCTCTTGCTATTGCATTGAAGCAGGTACATGGCACATCTTGGTCGGGCTGATTAGGAGTCTAATTGGCGATGTCAGCCATTATCAACTTTGTGCCACCACCTTTTCCGAATGGATAGCCGGAGGTAATAACAAATTTTTCACCAGGCTTCAAAAGCCCTTCCTGTTTAACAAAATCAATAGAATGCTCCAGCAAATCGCCCATATGTTCTTTATAATTAAACAGTTTGGGAAGCACTCCCCAGAGCAGGGAGAGTTGATAAAAGGTTTCTTTGGAGGGGGTAAGCCCAATAATATAGGCTTTAGGCCGGAACCGTGAAATCATTCGTGCGGTAAAGCCACTATGGGTTGGGCAGATGATAAATCTCGATTCCAGATTTTTGGCCAAAGTTGTGGCGCCATTGGAGATTGCTTGTGGTATCTCGTTGGCACTCAATTCACGGATATCGACATTGGAGTGGTAAAAAGGGAAATGTTTTTCTGTTTCTCTTGCGATACGACACATGGTTTCAACCGCTTTAATGGGGTGCTTGCCTGTGGCGGTTTCTTCGGATAACATGATGGCATCCGTTCCATCCAGAATGGCATTGGCGATATCGGTGGTTTCAGCCCGAGTTGGACGTGGAGAATGAACCATTGACAATAACATCTGAGTGGCGGTAATGACCGGTTTACCGTAAAGATTTGAGATGCGAATGATTTTTTTCTGTTCATGGGGAACTTGTTCCAGAGGGATTTCCACACCCAGATCTCCCCGGGCAACCATTACTCCGTCCACCACCTGAACTATTCCATGGAAATTTTTTAATGCTTCATGTTTTTCAATTTTTGCAATCAAGGGAACATTACGCTTCTCTTCTTCACAAATTTTTCGGGCGAGTTCCACATCTGTGGGGTCTTTTATGAATGATAAGGCCACGTAATCCACCCCATGTCTCAAACCAAAGCGCAAATCTTTCTGATCCTTCTCAGTCAAAGCGGGCAGGGTAAAGGAACCATCTGGATAATTGATTCCTTTATGGGAGGTTAATTCTCCCCCTACAATGACCCGGCAATGAACTTGGGGTGGGTTAATGTCGAGAATTTCCAGCTCCATCTGGCCATCAGCCAGCAATAAACGATGCCCTGCCACTACATCATTATGAAAATTTTTATAGGTAACCGGAATCCGATTCCCTTTGCTCTCCTCAATGGAGGTATCCAGGATGACCGTTTGTCCTGGAACCAGTTTAAGCGGTGGGTTGGAAATTTCACCAACACGGATTTTGGGTCCACTTAAATCTTGCAGAATGGCAACAGATTTGTTTAGCGTTTCTCTTTTTTCCTTGATCCAGGAGATAAGTTGGGCATGCTCTTCATGAGTTCCATGAGAAAAATTGAGCCGAAAGGCATTCACTCCAGCCATGATCAATTTTTCAATAGTCTCGGGCTTGGATGTTGCAGGGCCAAGGGTTGCCACGATTTTGGTTCTTTTCTCATCCTTTATCATGATTTCTCCTCAAATGCTTTTGCCAAAAAATACCTGGTGCCCTGACTTTTCAAACTCGAAATATTTAAAAATTATCAACCGTATAGAGCTAAACCAGACGGTGGCTTTGGGGCTTAGATTCCCGGGAGCAGATGTACCAGGATAGCTCTAAAAGGTGAATTCCATACTCTCCGAAGCCACGTAGGTCTCCGGGAAAATTTCTTGTGCGGCCTTTTCAATTTGTTTTAAGGTTTCATCGGAATGAGATGGGTCATGGTGGATAAGGAGTAATTTTTTTACTCTGGCCTGTTTGGCCACTTCACAAGCCATGTGGTAGGTACTGTGACCAAACCCCTGAAATTTTTGATATTCTTCAAAGGTGTATTGAGCATCATGCAACAGAAGATCGGCTTCTTCAGCAAATTTTACCAGACGTTGATCCCCGCCAAGAAATCCTTCTGTATCCGAAGCGATTACTACCTTCCGACCGGCAGCTGAGGTGATTTTATAGAAAAAGGAACCTCCTTTGGGGTGCATAAAGTTGCGAATAGATTGAACCCTGGCAATCCACTTTTCTGGCGCCGGCTCTGTCGCTTGTTTGATTTCAAAGGTGTTGTCCTCAAAAAAATAGACCACATATTTTTCTGCCATGTGATAAAAGTTGGTGGTAACCGGAAGATCATGGAGGCTAACTGGAAAAAATGGTGGATGGACAAACATATCCAGAACATCTTTCAGGTCATAATCCAAAATCCGGGGAGAAATAAAATTTATCACCGATTTCGGCAGATAGAGCATTGCAAAATAGGGGAAACCAATCAGGTGGTCAATATGCATATGGGTGAAAAAGAGATGAGTGACCCAATTATCCAATGTGGCATCTTTTGCAAAAAATTCTTTTACCAGGTCCTGTCCCAGGGGAATAATCCCGGACCCGGCATCAAATATCAGAATGGTCTCTCCAACATCGATTCGAAAACAGGTGGTATTAACTCCAAATTGAGTGGCTTCTCCGTTGACTGGTGAATAACTCCCCCGGGCACCATAAACTTTAACCTTCATTTGTTGTTTATCCATTGAAACCCCTCTTCCCAAATTCCTTTTTGGTCACTGTTGACGCGATTCCAGACGCTTTATATCATCGCGAATTTTAGCCGCTCTTTCGTATTCTTCGTTTTCAACAGCTTCCTGAAGTTCCTTCTTCAGGCGTTCCAGCTGGGACATTTGAGGATCCGATTGTTGTTCCTCTATGTCCTGAAACTCTTCGGCGCTATAAGCGCCTTTTCGCATGACTTCTTCTTCTACAAAGATCTGAACATTTTGTCGGACGGCCAGTGCAATTGCATCACTGGGGCGCGCATCCACTTCATATAATTTCCCCCGCCTACGAATTTGTATTATCGCATAATAGGTATTATTTCTTAAGTCAGAAATAATTACCCGCTCAATCTGTGCCATCATGGCATCCAGTATATTGAGAATCAAATCATGAGTGATCGGACGGGGGGGCATAATGTTTTCTAAACCCAGGGCAATGGATTGGGCTTCGAATTCACCAATGATGATGGGGAGCGTACGATTTCCATCAATCTCTTTTAGTATCACTCCACTGGCCTGAGATTGGGTCATGAATAATCCATTAATTTTTACTTCAATCATAACTACCTCAATTAAGAAGTTATGGATTTAATAAAATTAGTTGAGTGTTTCAATATCATCCCATTTTTACTCATGTTTAAATTTAATGAGATAAATAAATTTAAAAATGTGCTACGTCAATTCCAACAGTAATTCCTGGCCTTTTTAATTTTTTAACTTCTTTTAATCTAAATAATACCCCACCCAATTGCTTTAAATGATTATTGGGGTTTATTTATCCTCGCCTTCCTCAACATATACTGATATATATCGGAAAATATTTAACTTAATCCACCTTTTTTCTCAAGAAAAACTTCAAGGCTCATTCATAAAGTAAAGGTCTAAAATTTTTCTACGAGGAGAAAAAGGTTCCATGGCGTTTAGTTTTAATTTTTTGATGACCAATTGTAACAATGGAAGTGCCGCTTCATTACTATGTTTCGGAGGGATTTTTTTACGAAAGTATTTAGCTGAAGTGAACAGAGCTTCAGCCGGTACATAACTGAGAATTGACATCCCAATTGTCTCAATGCCCAAACGGGCAGCTTCATCTTCAAATATTTCATAAATTTTGTGTAAAGGAGTTTTGGTGTAATCAGGAATATTACAGAGCATCCGCACCCATTTCTCTTCCGGGTTATCATCGATGATAACTACCATATTTTGAAGCAGATTGGTAACCTCTCTTAAACGGTCTATACGTCTCACTGGATTCCCTGATACCTCTGGAGTTTCCATAGAGGTTGGCAAATGTTTGTAGATTTGTGAAAGTTCCTCAATCAATTCCACATCTTCAGTATCGAAATATATCGCTACCGTTAAATGGTATAGTCGTGAGCCGACAATTAACGCCCCCCGGTCCCGTTTAAGATGTCGAGGGCCAAAGTCTGGTTTCCATTCTTCAGAAGAAATGACTTTTTTCAATTTTTCCAGATTCAAATCTCGAAAATGGGTTATCGATTGTCGTTCCGGAATTTTGGCACAATTCCCATACAAATAAATGGGGAGGGAATATTTTTCTGAAATTTTTTGAGCAAATTGAGAGGCCAGCTGGGTGGTTTCTGGGAGTTCACTGACCTGAAGGGGGAGAAATGAGATATTGTCGAGCACACTTAGCCAGGGAAAATCCACCGGTTTTTGGGTCAGATCCAGGGTGTCAAACGCACAGTAAATAAGGGTTTCAGCGGCTGCTTTGACAACTTCTTTGCGGCCCCCGAAAAGCACATTGGTGCGATCGATTCGTTTATTCGGATCCACCTCTATCAGGGTAATACCAGGGATCTCAAACACAGATCGAACAATGCGATCGATTTTCAGAGGGTCATTACCCTCTGCAATTGCTGTGGAAACCAGAACAATATCTTTATCGGCAAATGTGAGTGAGGGTTCCCTGTTCATAACCATACCTCAAGTAATAGCTATTTTACCGTTACCTGGAAAGTACGGTTTCATACAATTGTATATATTGGGGAATAATTTTTTCTGAATGGAAATATTTTTTGGCCCGGTTTCGGGCGTTCTGGGAAAGTTGTTCTTTAAGCTCTGGATTCGTCAGAACTTTGATAATGTGGTCGCTCATTGCCTGAACGTCTCCAACCGGGGCTAGAAAACCGGTTTCTCCATCCAGATTCAATTCCGGAAGTCCACCAGCATCACTGGTCACACAGGGTAACCCACAGGACATGGCTTCCAGGGCCGCCAGACCAAAACTTTCAGATTCACTGGGTAATAAAAATACATCGCCAACCGCCAGAAGACCATAAATATCATCCTGTTTACCAAGAAAAACAACATCTTTCGATAGCTCTAATTGTTCTACAAGGTTCTCTGCTAAAGGTCGATCCGGTCCATCACCAATCAATACTAATCGCACCGGAAATTTTTCTCTAACCTTCTGGGTAACCAGGATAGTATCCAGAACCCGCTTAACCGGACGGAAGTTCGAAAGGTGAACGATAATGGGTTCTCCATTGGGGGATAACTTTTGTCGAAGGTGACGGCATTGGCTGGAGGTTTGAATTTCATTTCGAATAAAATTATAGATAACCTGTATGGGTTTGGTTGGACGAAATGTTTGAACCGTTTGTTCTTTTAAAAAATTTGAGACTGCTGTAACAGCATCGCTCTGATTGATACTATACTGAGTTATTCGTAAAAATGAGGGATCTGCACCAACCAGAGTGATATCTGTCCCGTGTAATGTGGTAATGATTTTCAGGGGATGAATACCTGCGAGCATCTCACGGGCAAGATAGGCGGAAATCGCATGAGGAATCGCATAATGTGCGTGGATTAAATCGAGTTGTTCATGAATAGCGATATCAGCCATCTTGGTAGCCAAAGCTAATGCATAAGGTGGATATTCAAAGAGGGGATACTGGGGAACTTTTACTTCATGGAAAAAGATATTCTCATAATACCCATGCAGGCGATGGGGAAGGGCGTAACTGATAAAATGGATTTCGTGACCTCGTTGTGCTAATTCAATCCCCAATTCAGTGGCCACCACGCCACTTCCACCATAGGTTGGATAACAGGAAATTCCAATTTTCATTCATCTTCCATTATTTCTGTTGCTTCAGCTACCCGGTTACGTCCGGTTTTCTTGGCGTAATATAATGCCTGATCAGCAAAAAATATTAATTCTTCTTCAGAAACTGAATCCTTTGGAAAGGTAGCTGTCCCGACGCTAATGGTTAATTTCCCGCCGGGTTGAATTTCTTCCTGATAAAATTTTGTCTGCTCAACTTTTAGTCGAATACGATCAGCCAGGGCGATAGCGCCTTCCTTACTGGCACCGGGCAATATAATGGCAAATTCTTCGCCTCCATAACGGGCGACGATGTCATTGTCTCGTACGGATTTTTTTAATATATCACTTACCTTCCTTAAAACTTTATCACCGGCCGGATGGCCCAGGGTATCGTTGTAATTTTTAAAATGATCGACATCAATAATAAGCAGCGACACATTTCCCCCTTCACGCCGGGCACGAGCGAGCTCTTCTTTTAAACGTAAGCGAAAAAAGCGATAATTATGTAGCCCGGTCATGCCATCGGTGTAGGATAACTCTTTAATATGTTCATACATCTGTGCATTATGTAATGCCACTGCTAACATATTTGTCAATATGCTCACCGTCTCCAGGCTGTCCTCGCTATATACTTCCTCTTTAATATTTGGGCCAAGGCAAAGCAAACCAACAATATTTTCATTTCGCAATAGTGGGGACACCACCTCAATCTTTTTGCTCTTCAATATATTGATAACATCCTGAAATTCTCCGGAGACATCGTTGATTTGAAACGCTTTTTTTATCAGTTCAAGATAGTGGATGAGTTTATCATGTCGGTAGATCCGAAAATCGCTAATCAGTTGGTCATTTACCCCTTTATAGTCAACAACCTCATAGAGATCATCATCATCTTTGTTGGTTAAGAGAAGGATGACACTTTTTGTCGGCACAATTCCCAATATATTAATCAGGGCCTGACGAATCAACTCTTTACTTTCAAGTTGTCCCATCACCCGGTAGCTTAACTCAAAGATACTGTGAAAATCATATAACTTTTTCTGTAACTTGCGATTGGTTTCTGTGAGCACATGGTTCAAGCGGCTGATTTGTTGATTTGCCTCATCCAGTTCCACAGTTTTATGCATTAACCTATCCTGGAGCTTCTTGAGCCGCAGCATATTTTTTATACGAGCAACCAGTTCTTCAAACTCGAAGGGCTTGGTGATGTAATCATCAGCGCCGGCTTCCAGAGCAGCCACCATGTCTTTAATTCCTTTCTTGGCGGTTAATACAATGATCGGAAGATAGGAATCGAATTCCAGATTGCGAAGTCGGCGAGTCAGGGTAATTCCATCCAGGTCAGGCATCATTAAATCCAGCAGAATTAAATCAGGAGGATAGGTCTTCACTTTCTGGATCACCTGGGTACTATCCATACAGTTCTCTACCAGGTAGCCCTGTTTTTTTAAATAGGTGGTGAGGAGTTTATGAACCGATAGCTCATCATCCACAATTAAAATTTGGGATTTGTTTTTATTCACCGCTGTATTCTGCTTCATGGTCATTGATAATTATTTTAGTTCTTTTTAACCTTTATCAATTATTGTAAATTTAAAATTCTAAATATTTTGTTAGACCAGGATTTTTCATGAAATGAAAAAAATGTTTAAGGAACCAGTCGTACGAATTATAATATCGGGTATCACCTTGATTTTATTAGGTTTTTTTATCGGATGTGGGAAAGATACCACCAACCCGGATAATCCGAATGAACAATACCCAACGTCAAACCTCAGTTACAGTCAGCATATTCGACCTATTTTTCTTCAGGATTGTGCAGCGGTTGGTGTTTGCCATCAGAGTTCAATGAAAGCCGGTGGATTAGATCTGGAAAAAGATCCCCCTGATTTTCAAGGAGAGCATGGACTGGTAGTGATACCCTTTAGTGCCAGTAACAGTTTGTTGTATGAAGTGCTGTTTCAAAACGTGGAGAACATCCGGCAAATGCCTCCGGAACGTCCAGCATTATCGAGTGCAAAAATAAATGCTATTGGAACTTGGATCAATGAAGGTGCCAACACGGCTAATTAAGGAGTAATACAGTGGGAAAGAAAATTCAGCCCAGAATTTACAAAGGTACCCGGGATTTTTTGCCCGAACAGATGATTAAACGAAATTATGTCATCGATATCGTTAAAAGGGAATTTGAAAAATATGGTTTTGAACCGTTGGAGACTCCGACAATGGAGTTATGGGAGACCCTCTCCGGAAAATATGGAGAGGAAGGAGATCGACTGACCTATCGATTTGTGGATCGAGGTGGGAGAGAAGTGGGGCTTAGATATGACCTGACAGTCCCCCTGTCCCGGGTAATCGCCATGCATCCTCAGCT
>RFIL01000096.1 GCA_003695285.1 Calditrichota bacterium | reverse complement strand
TTTTTTACAACACATTTTAAGAAAAGTGAGGCCCGGCTATTGCAATTCACAGCCAATCACCTTAAGTTAAGAATTGCATTCAGATAACCAGGGAGTATAAGGTTCATGGCAGACAAACAACTTGTCGAAATCCAGCAGATGTTAACCCGGCAGGGATATATTAGTGATCAGAGCATCGCCATGTCATTGTTTCTGGCGATGAAATTAAAAAAGCCCCTCTTAATCGAAGGGCCAGCCGGAGTCGGTAAAACGGAAATTGCCAAAGTGATGGCGAAGGCATTGGGCACTGATCTTATTCGATTACAATGTTACGAAGGGTTAGACGCTACCCATGCCCTTTATGAATGGAATTATCAACGTCAACTCTTGCATATTAAACTGGAAGAAAATAGCGATAAAACCGTTGAAGAAAAGGAAAAGGACATCTTCAGTGAAACCTTTTTGCTTAAACGGCCATTATTACGAGCCATTACACACCAGAAAAGTCCGGTTTTGCTAATTGATGAAATTGACCGGGCAGATGAAGAGTTTGAAAGCTTTTTACTGGAGGTGCTTTCCGACTGGCAAATTACCATCCCGGAAATCGGCACCATCACTGCCAAACACATCCCCCATGTGGTCGTTACCAGCAACCGAATTCGTGAACTCTCCGAAGCGCTGCGTCGCCGCTGTTTGTACTTATGGATCGATTACCCGGATTTTGACAAAGAATTGACCATTGTGCAAAGTAAAGTACCCGGAATTGACCGACAACTGGCCGAACAAATCACCCGCTTTATGCAAGAAGTGCGGAAACAGAAATTAGAGAAAGTTCCCGGGGTGGCAGAGACACTGGATTGGGCCATGGCTCTGGTTGCTCTCCATCGGACTCATCTGGACCCGGATGTGGTTCAACAAACGCTGGGTATTATTCTGAAGGATTGGCATGACATCCGTGCCATGCAGGATTCACTCTCGGAATTGTTTGAAAAGGTAGGGATAGAATCGAAGGTCGGATGACAAGGTTTATACAAAGTTAAAAAAATTTAGATTGGATGCAATGAATCGACACCAGCAAAATTTAATCCATCGAAAAACCGAACTCAGTGCCAACGTGGTAGCCTTTTGCCGTTATTTACGCAATCATGGATTTAATGTCACCGCCAGTGACCAGGCAGACGTTTTGCGGGCGCTGAGCATGGTGCCGCTCTCCGACCGGGATATGTTTCGTCTCACCCTCCGGGCAGTGCTGACCAAAACCCACCCCGAACAACTGCGCTTTGATGAACTTTTCAGCACCTACTGGGAAGAACTCTCCCGGGCAGTGGATTCCAAAATCAAACAGGATGAGGAGCCTGGCGAACAAAACCGACCGAAACCCCGGGGACAAAATCTAACCCTGCAGTCATTACAAAGCTGGCTGCGAGGGAGTCAGGTGGAAGATGAAGAAGAGACTGCTGCTTACAGTCCGGTGGAAGTATTAACCCACAAAGACTTTAGCACCTTTACTGACGCTCAGCTTAAAGAAGTAATGAAGTTGATAACCTTAATCGCGAAATCCCTGGCTTTACGCTCTACCCGACGCTATGAAAAATCCCGCCGATCTGCTTACTTTGATTTACGTCGCACCATGCGCCGGAATCTAAGACGAGGCGGTGAAATTCTGGATATTGCCTTCCGACAGAAAAAAATCCGAAAGTTAAAGCTGGTTATGCTCTGTGATGTCAGCAAATCGATGGACCTTTACAGCCAGTTTTTAATTCAATTCATCTATGCGTTCCAATCCGTTTATCGTCAGGTGGAAACGTTTGTTTTCAGCACCTCTTTGCATCGGATAACCGAGCAGTTGCAATCTCATGATTTTCGGAGCGCTTTAAAGGGGCTGGAAGAAGAAGTTCCTGATTGGTCTGGTGGTACCAAAATCGGAGCCTCCCTCAACACATTTGTTGAGGAATATGGAACAAAATTGCTGGATAATCGAAGCATTGTTCTAATCCTGAGTGATGGGTGGGATACCGGCGATATTCAACTTCTGGAAGAGTCTATGGCTCAAATCCATCGTCGGGCAGCCAAAGTGATCTGGCTAAATCCGCTCGCCGGAAGTCGGGAGTTTCAACCCACCGTGCGGGGTCTGCAGGCAGCCCTGCCTTACATCGATGTGTTCGCCCCGGCTCATAACGTGGAAAGCCTGCGAAATTTGGTCAAACTGTTGTAGGCGGTATGCTATCAGGGACTTTTTATTTACTTTTAGCTGAGATTTCATTTGTTGTAAACAATCTCCACTTTGGTTACAACTTAACCCATGGAACCTTGTTTCGCATGAGGGACTTGTAAGTTGTATAATCATATTTCAAACTTGAATCAGAAGTTTCAATTTTCATTTCGATTTCAAACAGGAGATTGGGATTAAGTAACAATTACAGATGAAACAATTTACGTCTTTACGTTTTACATCTTTACGTTTCACTTTTCACGTTTTACGTTTCACGTTCCAAAATCATTCATCCTTAAAACATTTATTAAAACCCATGAAAGAACTCCAGGAAATCCTTCAAGAAATTCAGAGATTGGAAAAGGCGGGGAAACGCTATGCCATTGCCACGGTGGTCAAAGTGAGCGGTTCCACCTATCGTGGACCGGGTGCCCGGATGCTGGTAAGCGAGGACGGTTCAACTGTTGGGAACATCAGCGGGGGATGCCTGGAAAGTGATGTGATTGCCAATGCGAAGGAAGTTATCGCCACCGGTAAGCCGCGCCTGGTTAGTTACGACACCACCGCCGAGGAAGACATTTTCTGGGGTACCGGGTTGGGCTGCGGTGGCATCACCCACATCTTCATAGAACCCCAACCCCTTCTGCAACCTTTTTTAAAACGGGTGCAGCAAGATATTCAACACCATCAACCGGTGACCGCAGCAACTGTCTTTGAGGTTCAGGGAGAGCTGCCCATTACTCCCGGTTCGCGACTCATGGTTGAGGGTGATTCGGTGGTGCTCAACACCATCCCG
>RFIL01000095.1 GCA_003695285.1 Calditrichota bacterium | reverse complement strand
GTTTATTATTGCCCAAATGGTATAAAGCAGATGTGTTAATCATCATTCCAGAGGTCAAACCTTCCCTCGGATTATCAGAAATTATCGGAGCTCTTCCGTTTAATTTTGGCTATCAAGCGGAACAGCAGGGGGAAAAATACATCACATTGTTAAATTCTCGCCAGGTAGTAGATGCATTGATCGATACATTTGCCCTGGAGCAAGAGTTCGATTTTGATTATCGGTTCCAGCTAAGGGAGTATATTCGCAAGGAAATAGTTACTCATGAGTTTAATCCGGATGGGAGTATTCGGATTTCGGTGATTTATCCCGATGATAAAGAAAAGCCAGCAGAGATGACCAATTTTTTGGTTCGAAAGATTGATGATTTAAACAAGAGATTAAATTCTCAGCATGCCCATTATCAAAGGGTTTTTCTTGAACAACAAACTGAAAATTTGATGAACGAACTCCACGTCCTTGAGGATTCGTTGGCTATTTTCCAGGAAAAATTTGGGATATTTGATGTCGGGGAGCAGCTAAAGGGGATGATTGAATTACTTTCCAAGCTGGAATTTGAACGAATAAAAACCGATGTCAGTATCCGCTCATCAGAAAAATATATGAGTACATCCTCTCCCGAAGTGGAACGGTTAAAAGACTATCGAGCCGCCCTGGATGAAAAAATCGACGAAATATTACATGATTCCGAAACGATTAAATTCTCCAGAGCTTTGCAGGATATCCCGGGGCTCAGCTTAACCTATTTCCGATTGCTGAGAGATGTTAAAATAAAAGAAAAAATTCTTGAATTTCTAATCCCTCAGTTAGAATCAGCCAAAGTGGAGGAGGTGAAAAACACTCCTTCCATTCAAGTTATTGATCCAGCCATTCCTGCGGAGTATAAATATAAACCTAAACGTGCCTATATTGTAATCGGGGTTGTATTCTTCTCGCTATTCCTTCATTTTATCTATTTATGGCTGAAAGTTTACATTATTCGTAGAGAAGAAGAAGATGCTGAATTTGCCAAACGTCTTTCTGAAATCAAACGATACCTGTCATTAAAATCATAGAGCACCATCGATGGTTTTATCTACGAAACACTATCTCCTGTTAATTTTAGGATTAGTCGCTACCGCTTTAATGGTCGTTTTTTATGAGTATTCCTTTTTTGTAGTGTTTGGTTTTCTTTTCTTGATTGTACTCGGCATTGATCCATGGATAAATCTGTTTGTGTTGATGGGGGTCATGTGTTTTGATAAAGCAATTCCAGGAATTGAAGTTGGCCCTTTCAGCCTGGCAGCCATGCACATTCTTCTTTTGCTGGTGGTATTTTATCAGCTGTTGGTTCTGCTCAATGAGCCCAAAGTTTCGTTTAAGTTTTTTAATACACCAGTTTACAAACTTTTACTCCTGTTTTTCCTGGTAAGTATCCTCTCCGTAGCCGTTGCAGCCCACAAAATACAAAGTATCCGATATATCCGGGATGAATTTTTCTGGATATTGTTTGGGAGCTATGCAATATTTCAGATTGATTCGTTTAAAAAGTATCGAGATGTTATTCAAGCCTGGATTTGGATAGGAACAATTGTCACTGCTCTGGGAATCCTCCAATTGTTTTTAAATTTTGATCTTTATTTATGGACGGGATCAACCTACCATATTCCACAAGATTCTCACTTCTTTCGGATTACCTCTACCTTTCGGGACCCTAATTTTTTTGCCAACTTTTTAATTCTCCCTCTTTGTCTCGGTATAGCAAGGAGTCTTTGGGAGAAGGAAACACCGAAATGGAATATAGGGCTAATGTTGTTAGCCCTTATCCTGACCAATTCCCGAGGTGGTCTGTTGGCGGTCTTTATTGGGGGTGTCATCCTTTACAGTCTCAGATATGAAAGAGAGAAGCTGTTTACAAGACTTGTAATGCTATTTTTTATTGTAGCAGTGAGTGCGGTAGTGATTTTTCAATTTCTTCCCTCTGGTTTTAAAGAGAGGATGTTTCTGGAAAGTAGCAAGGCAGATTGGTCAAGTATCGTACGAGTGCTTTATATTGTTGCTACAATTAAAATGATCCTGGCGAATCCCATATTTGGGGTAGGGATAGCCAATAGTCCTTTAGTCATAAAAAATTATGCACCGCCTGTGGTCGTTACTTACTTGCGATTAGATAAACCGGAAGAAGCTCTTGGGGGAGGATACACTCATAATACCTTCCTCCAACTCTGGGCAGAAACTGGAATTTTGGGTGCTTTAATAATGATAGCTTTTTTAATGTTGACATTTTATTACATTTTAAGGGTCAGAAAATTGTATAAACAGGGTCGATTAAGTGGTCATCAGATATTCGTTTTTTTGGGGATGTTGGTCGGGTTCTTGGCTCTTATGATTCACGAATTAACCATTACCGAATTAACCTATCACACTTTTTTTACCTTCGGTATGGTAAGTCTGGTTCACAAATTTTTGTTTGAAGGTGATTTAACACATCCTACTAAAATTTAAAAAGAAAATCGAATGAAATTCGTCTCAGTAATAATTCTTACCTATAATCGTGTGAAGGACGTCATTGATTTACTTGAGTCTTTATCCTACCAGACCTACCCTCACTTTGAAGTTATCTTAATAGACAACAATTCAACAGATGAGACACACAAGGTGATTCCAGAGCGATTTCCATCCGTGCGATATTTCCGGGTGTTTTATAATTCCGGTGTTCCAGGGGGAAGAAATTTTGGAATTGTAAATGCTCGTGGCGATTATCTGGTATTTGTTGATAATGATGCTGTGGTGGAATCAGACTTTCTGGAAAAAATTGTCTCTACTTTCGAAAAAGAATCACAAGCTGGCATTTTAACTTTTAAAATTCTCAATTATTATAACAAAGAAATTGATTCATCTACCTGGATTTTCAATGAATCAATGAAACATGTTGAACAAAACACTCCGGTTCATTCATTCGTAGGGTGCGGACATGCCTTCCGGAGAGAGGTGGTAGACTCAATCGGTCTCTTGTGGACCCGTTTGTTCTTTTTACATGAAGAGAAAGATTATAGCTTGCGATTACTTCATACACCTTATCTGGTATATTATACGCCTGATATAATTGTTTATCATAAGGTGTCCCCTGAGAAAAGATATGATTTGAATGAACGCTCCTTCTATTACAATGTGAGAAATATTATCTGGATTTACATTCGCAACGTTTCTCTTCTTCAATCCATTTCTTTCCTCTCCCCTTTGTTTGTTAAAATATTTTTGTATTCCTTTAGAAAAGGCTATGTTTACCACTTCTTCAAAGGTGTCATTGAAGGAATAGCAGGGAGTCGAGAAGCCTGGCAATTGAGAAAACCGCTCCCTAAAGCCAAATACCAACAGTATGTTCAGTTGGAGAACAAAGAAAAAGCGCCATTGTTAATACGGTTAAAAAGATTCTTGGTGAATTAAAAGGCTTCTATGCGCAATTTGAACCAACAAAAATTTGATATGCTCTACTTTAGTGGTGATTGGGGTCCCCAATACCATCGACGGGCATTGGTACTGGAATTATCCAAACTGAAAGAGGTCAACAGATTATTTATCATAGAACCATTTGGAGATTTTTTCCATTCCTTAACAAGAAAACCCTTTCGCCTAAAAAAGGCTTTCTCCTCTTTTCTTAAAGTAAATCAGATTCAGTCGAACTTATTTACATATACTCCCTTAGTGTTTATGCATTTTCTTGTTGCGATTCGTTTACCGGGGCTCAGGCAGTTGAATAGGTTGTTCTTTCAGTTAAGTATGAATCGTTTCAAGAGGATGGTTAATTTATTACCCAATCCCTATCTTTGGGTCACCCGCCCGGAATTTATCGATTACATTGACTTCGTAAGCCCTCGTCGAGTAATATATGATTGTTATGATGAGTGGCAGATTGATATACATGGCCGTTACTCAGGAAAGATGGCAAAATGGGAGGAAGAATTAATTCGTCAATCCTATTGTGTCTTCACCACAGCATCGACTTTGCAAAAAAAATGTTTGAAAATAAATCCCTCGAGTTATTTTATCCCCAATGCGGCTGATGTGGAGTTGTTCACCAGAGCATATACAGAAAAATTAGCTCCTCCTGAAGATTTGGCTGGTATTCCTAAACCGATTATTGGGTATATTGGACTTTTCAGAAATTGGTTAGACTTTGATTTATTGAGGTATCTTTTTGAAAATCAAGCACAACATTCATTCGTGTTTATCGGTAATTGGGCGAGTAATGTAACAGAGGTCGTAGAAGAGTTTAAAAAATATCAAAATGTGTATTTCCTTGGTGCCAAAACGTATGGAGAATTACCTTACTATCTTCAACATTTTGATATTGCGATTATTCCCAATAAAATAAACCGATTTAATCAAAATGTTATCCCTTACAAACTATTTGAATACATGGCAGCTGGGAAGAAAATCGTTTGTACCAATACTTCCCATGATATATTGGAACTGTTTTCAGAGGTGGTAGCAGTTGCCTCTTCAAAAGAAGAGTTCCATCAAAAAATCCTGGATTTACTTGCCACAGAAAATTTTGATTATGAACGAGTTTATCGCACTGGTAGAGAACAATCATGGAAGAATCGAGTGTTGGAGATGCGAAAGCATCTCTTTTATAACGAACAGATTGAAAGGTGAAAACGAAGAATTTAACCTCTCTTGATTAAAAACACGGATTTATTACCTGGAAATCACAATTGAGAGCTATATGAAATGTAATCCAGATTTCAGCTTGTAAGGACAGTCTTCGATGAATATTGTGAACCTTATCCTGCGACGCATCGCAAAAAAAATTGTGTATGGTTATTATGCTCTGGTAACCCCCGGAAGGGAGAAATACCACTATATCTTCATTCTCAGCCATATGCGTTCCGGTTCAAGTCTTTTTACCCATCTGTTAGTAAGCAACCCGGAAATTTATGGTTATGGTGAAACCCAGATGCGGTATAGCTCCATTGAAGACTTTCACCGTTTAGCCTATCGTGTGTTTTTTACCCTTCGAAAAGTTGTTCCGCCTCCCAATACCCGTTATGTGTTGGACAAGTTGTTACATGACAAATGCCTGGATATGAATTTTCAGGATTTTTTTTCTCATCCCAGAGTTCATCATATCTTTCTTCTGCGGAAGCCGGAAAATACATTGTCAAGCTTAATTCAGCGTTTAAACTACTCTGAATCAGAGGCGCTTCAATATTATGTCCAACGATTAAATACATTAATGATTTATGCCAGAAACATATCTTCCCATCGTCCCTTTTTATTTATTACCTATGAGGATCTATTAGATAATACTAAAGCCGTGTTTTCTGCAATTGAACAGTACTTGCAGTTGAATTACCCCATTACCGAAAGTTACCAGATTCTCCCCACCACCGGGAAGCCGGTCATTGGAGATTTCTCCGAAAGAATTACCTCCGGTAAAATTTTAAGAAATAGTGAATCCAATTCATCTGTTCCTCTGTCAGCCTCAACTCTCAAAAAAGCGAGGGGGGCTTACGAAGCATGTGCTACGATTCTTTCAGAACATAGTTGGAAAATGGAAAATATAAAATCTGATGAAACGAACTGATACCAAACTATGCTCTTCCGTTGTGTTATTAGGAGGATATCCTCCACCGGTAGGTGGGATTACTATCCATGTGAAACGCTTACATCAACTTTGTCTCCAGAATCAAATAACTTGTTGTGTGTTGAATCATTTAGGGAGTAAGCCGTTCGGACAACCTCAATCCGGAATTTTAGCGGTTTCCGGAAATAGAGTTCTCAAACTAATCAAACTCGCTTTCTTGCTTCATCAGTCAAAGAGTTCGATTGTCCATATTCATGTGTCCAAATTTGATAGTATTTTCTTCGGAATGCCTTTCCTGCTTGGGGCCACTCTTCGCAAAAAACGAATCCTCACCATTCACAGTGGTGCATTTGTGGCATCTTATTCATCAAACAAAATAAAAAGGTACCTGTTAAAAAGGATTTTAAAGCAGTTCACGAAAATTATCCCTGTGAATTCTGAACAACAACAATTCCTGAGGGATTATTTAAAATTAGGTAGCCGGATTACCGAGATTATCCCCTCGTATATTTTACCGGATATCAACAGCATTAATAAGGTTGATCCCTCGATTAAAGAAAAAATAGAAAAATTTCGTAAGGAACACACCATTGTGTTGATGATCAGTGGTATGGTATTGCCTCACTATGGATATGAATTATTAATTGAGGTGGTAAAAAGCTTACCGATGAAAAACCACATTGGGGTTATATTTAGTTTTTATGGAGAAGTAGATAAGGAATATAAAACAACACTGTTAAAAAAGATTAACAGCATCCACCATTTAATTTTTGATGAGAACTTACAGGAAGAGAACTTTTTATATGTGTTAAAGAGTGTGGATGTGTATGTCCGACCCACAACAGTGGATTCTGTTGGAGTTGTGGTAGCAGAGGCTTTAACTTTACGAGTTCCGGTTTTAGCCAGTGATGTGTGCTTCCGGCCTCCCGGAACAATCTTGTTCAAAAGTTCGGATAAAAAAGATTTAAAGGAAAGATTGGTGTTTATTTTACAGAATAAAGAGAAAGTGCAACAATCCCTGAAAGCAATTCAGTTGCCCAATTACGGTGAAAATATTATAAACATCTATAAAGAATTGTTGAATATCCCTAAAACATAATTCTGAGGAACTGAGCGATGCGTTCAAATAACCTGATGTTTCTTTTCCTCTTGTTAATTTCTGTTAATATCTTCCCCCAGAAGTTTCCTATAGTCGTGCATCCTTATCGAGAATTTGATTTTACCAGTGTTGGGTATACCCAAAATGGCAACCGGGTATACCTGGCAACTGTGCCGGATGGTCATATTTATGAGCTGAACCTTTTATCACCCACTCGATTGATTGATCGCTTCCGGCTCCATCAGGAAGATAAAGTGGGGGAGTGTGCCGGGTCTTTGATCTATATTGAAGATAGAGACCAATTAGTTGTGGGCACCACCTGGGGAAGAAATATTTATCTCTTCAATAATGTCGATGAGAAAATAAATCAGACAGAAATACTCCCGGATGAACGGATTAATATTCCCTGGTATGAAGAGATCAGTTATTTACTTTACCCTCAGCGGTCAGGAAATTATATCTATTGGGGATGTTATCATGGGAAAAGTGGGGATCCGGCAAAAATTGTCGAATTTAACCTTACCAATCATAAAGTAAAAGTTATCCACTTCCCTTTGGTGAAAGCTAACTATACTTATGCAACCGAACTCATCGATGACATCCTATTCATTGGAACAGAGACCGGAAAAATTTTGAAGTTTGATACCCGCAAGCGGAAGGTTATGGATGAAGTGATTGATTTAAAAGTCAATAGCTTAGTTTTTAGCATGAGCACTGACGGGGAAAATTTGTATGCTATGATCAAATCGCTTCCTGACCCTATGTTTAAAATTGAAAACCCTACAGAGGAAAATTACAGGCTCATCCGGATATCCGGTAATTATTCGTACTCTCGGATGGTTCCATTTGACGGCTATCTCTATTTAGATAGCCGGAAATATAATATAGAGGAAAATCGAATTGAATATGTAAAGCGTACTTACCAACCCTACAAGATGTTTGGAAAAGTTAAGATCGGTAATCAACAATTGATTCTGGGTGTTACCCCCGGTGGTTATGAGTCCACAGATGAAATTGGGATAAAAGAATTTCGAATCATCAATCCCCGGGATGAAACCACTGGCAGAATTGTTGTCCGGGATGTGAAGAGTTCTTCGGTAGGGGCAAAATTGCAATCGCTGGCCCCCGGGCCGGATGGGAAATTGTATCTGAGTACTTATTGGATAGGTTTTATGTATTCATTTCAAAAACCCGATATTTTAACAGTTTTAACTGATAATGGAAAGTTAGTACATGCTCAGGCCGATGTGATTTTACCGTTTAAGGAATATATGCTATTTGGTTGTTATGGTGGTGAGTTCCCGGCAAAACTCCGGATTTTAAATACCACTCAGAATTCCTGGCGGACTCTGGAACTGTCAATTCCTGAGGAGATAAACAGAATTCATTCCAGGATTACCTCTCTTGCAGTTGATGAAACTACCGATAGAATTTTTATCGGTTCAGGGGAGAAAGCACTTAATAAGATGACACCCGATGCAGTTTTGGCGGAGATGAGATTGCACTCAGAGGAGGAGATATCCCATCTAAAACCCATAAAGTACAATGCTCAAACATTACACAACCCCATTCGTTTCGTTGCTCTGGCCTATTCTGCTCCCTTTTTATATGGGATAAGTTATAACCGTAAAAAGGAAGTAACCTTCTTCCAAATGTCAGTAGTTAACCCGGATTCCATACAGATAAGAGAAATGGGAGAGATTCATCGGAAATGGTCCTGGAAATTAAGACCCAATACCATCCTTCCAGATGGTGAAAAGCTCCTGGTGGGTCTGGGGCATCAACTGTTTATGTATAACTTAAACGCCTTTAATATCAACTCTCCCGTAACCACGCTAAATTTTGAGGGTGAAGATAATTTAATTGTGAGTATCCTGAAAGATGAACGATATTATTACATCTGTTTTGATAAACGTTTTGAGGTGTACAACAAAGAGTTAGAGTTGGTTAAGAAAGTGCAGTTACCCAATCAAAAAGATGAAATTGTTTCCCTTGCGAAACTCGACGAGTATATTTATGCCATCACAAAATTGGGGCTCTTGTATCGATTCGAAAAGCAATTTTAATATGAGATCCCATCCGGGATATTTAACCGGGGATAATAAATAGTTGTAACAATCGGTATGATTAGGAAAGAAAATGAAACAGTTAATTCAAACTTTTAAAACAGGAGAAATTCAGTTAATAGAGGCTCCGGTGCCGACTTGTGATCCGGTAAGTCTTGTTGTTGAATCCACCTGTTCATTAATCTCGATTGGTACCGAAAGGACCCTCATAGAATTTGGGAAATCTTCGTTTGTGAACAAGGCAAGGAAACAGCCAGAGAAGGTTAAACAGGTTCTACAGAAAATTAAGACCGATGGATTAATTACGACATTGAACGCGGTAAAAACAAAGTTAAATGAGCCTACCCCCCTGGGGTATAGCAATGTCGGTCGAGTCATCGAGACCGGGAACTTAACTTCAGGATTTAAGGAAGGAGATCGGGTTGTTTCTAATGGGCCTCATGCAGAATTTGTGAAAGTGCCCTGGACATTAGCCGCAAAAATTCCGGATAATGTTTTAGATGAAGAGGCGGCTTTCGCCGTGTTGGGGGCCATTGCACTGGAAGGAATTCGTTTGTTAAAACCGAGTATGGGGGAAACCATTGTTGTCATCGGGTTAGGATTATTAGGTCAACTGGCTGTTCAACTCTTACAGGCACAAGGGGTTAAAGTAATCGGATTTGATATTGATGAATCGAGGGTTACTCTTGCCCGTCAATTCGGTGTGGAAGCCTTTCTCTCCGGAAATAAGGAGGATGACCTTGCTAAAGTTAACTCCCTTACTCATTCCATCGGTGCCGATGGAATTCTCATAACTGCTTCCTCCAGCAGTGCGGATATTCTTCCTCTTAGTGCGGAAATGTGTCGGAAACGAGGTAAGATTGTCCTGGTGGGAGTGGTACCCATTCAAGCTCCCCGGAATTTGTTCTATGAAAAAGAGATCTCCTTTCAAGTTTCCTGTTCTTATGGCCCCGGTCGCTATGACCCGTTATATGAAGAAAAGGGAATTGATTACCCTTTACCTTACGTGAGGTGGACAGCAAAAAGAAACATGGAGACGTTTCTCTTTTTGGTTTCAGCAGGAAAACTCTCTTTACAACCCCTCATTTCTCACCGATTTGATTTCAACGATGTTCATCGTGCATATAATGCCCTGGAAAAAGAATCCCCTTTAGGAATTATACTGGAGTATGCCCCCTCTTCCAAAACCCGAACCAAAACACTACCCTTATTTCCTGCGACCTCCGAGAAAAAAAACATTACCCAAAAACAACCGGTTCAGGTTGGTTTTATTGGTGCAGGAAATTTTGCCAAAGGGGTGTTGTTACCGGCATTAAAAGCAACTTCCTGTGATTTGAGAATTCTCTCGGCGTCGGATGGATTTAGTGCATCCATTGTTGGAAAGCGCTTTGGCTTTAAGGAAGTCACTTCTGATAAAGACTATGTGCTCACTTCTCCTGAAGTGAATACTGTTTTTATCGCTACCCGCCATGCCTCACATGCTTCCCTGACATTGAAAGCTCTCCAAAATGAAAAACATGTTTTTGTAGAAAAACCTCTGGCGATTTCTCTCGAGGAGTTGAAGGAATTATATCAATTTTTTCAAAACCATACTTCTCCTAAACTCATGGTGGGATTTAATCGAAGGTTTTCCCCGTTAATAGAATTGGTGAAAAAACGTTTGCCAAACATTCCAGAACCTCTGTCCATCATCATCACTATTAATGCCGGAGCTTTACCCCTTTCCCACTGGACTCAGGATCCCCAGGTGGGGGGAGGAAGAATTATTGGAGAAGCATGTCATTTTATTGACCTGGCTTATTACCTTACAGGAAGTCGAATCAATCAGGTAGCGGCAATTTCTACAAGTGGTCATCCGGAGACAGATGAAGACAAGGTGATGATTCTGTTAACTTTTGAAAATGGTTCTCAGGCTTCTATTAATTATCTTGCGAATGGTAATAAACGATATCCCAAAGAGATGATTCAAATCTTTGGGGGAGAAAAAATTTACCTTATTGAAAATTTTAAAACTTTGAAATCTTTTGGGGATACGATTCACAAAAAATTATTAACCCAGGATAAAGGGCATAAAAATGAAGTTGCTGAATTCATAACCGCAATTGCCTCTCAAAAAGAAGCGCCAATTCCTCTTCAAGAAATTTTTGAGGTACACCTGGCGACCTTTGCCGTCCAGGAATCTCTAATTCAGAAAAGGTTTGTTGGGCTACAAGAAATGTGGGATAAAATAATCTGATGCGGTACCACCGGAAACTGTATTATCTCCTTCATGAATTTGCAGAGATGGGATTCACGGGCACTCTTTATCGTCTGTATTATGAATTTGCCTTGCGAAGCGGATGGTTCCGTTTTCTGGATCAAGCGTTGGCTAAAAGCGTTCTTGAATGGGAACCCCATATTACCCTGGATGAATGGCGTGCAAATAGAAAACCCTTTTTTGTGGATAATAAAAACCCCCGGATTCGTGCTTTTTTAAATGAACTCCCGGATAATGAAAAGCAAAAAATCATTGATATCGCCGAACGGAGCTTAAAAGGGGATATCTATTGTTTTTCTCGTTGGTTTGGTGAATATGGAATGCCCATTGACTGGCATTTTAATCCAGTGAAACGCACATTGTGGCCGGACCGATATCATTGGAGCAAGGCGATTTCTTATTCTAAAGCTGGAGATATTAAACTGGTGTGGGAGGTCAATCGGTTCCCACAAGTTTACTATCTGGTGAGGGCGTATTATCTCACTGAAAATGATCACTATGTGCAAGGGTTTCTGGAACAAGTACAAAGCTGGTGGAAGGCCAATCCTTATCCTCTTGGTGTGAACTGGGCTTCCGGACAGGAATTGGCGATTCGCTTGCTTAGCTGGATTTTTGCTCTATACAATTTTGCGGATAGCAATGTTTTAACCGAAACAGATTTTCACCTGATTCTGAAATTAATTTATTTACATACCCATCATATTAACCTGCATATCGATTATGCGTTATATTCCGTAACAAACAACCATCTCATCGGAGAAGCGCTGGCACTTTATGCCGTTGGCACCTTATTCCCATTTCTACCCGGCTCCGCTCGATGGCAAAAAAAAGGCTGGAATATCCTTACCGGCAAAGGATTACAACAATTTTATTCTGACGGAGGGTATTGTCAGCTATCTCACACTTATCACCGATTAGCCCTCCATTACTATCTCTGGTTCATCCGGATAAGTGAATTAAATGGAATGACCATACCCGACTCTTTGAAGCAAGCCCTGAAGTTGTCTGGTCAATTTTTTTATATGAATATGGATCCCACAAGCGGAAGGTTACCGAATTGGGGAAATAATGATGGGGCCCTTTTTACCCCCTGGACGTGTTGTGATTATCTGGATTTTCGACCGGTGACGGGCTCAATTTGGGGCATCCTCTCCAATAAAAGGCTATTTGAACCAGGTCTCTGGGATGAAGAATTGCTTTGGTTAAAAGGTTCCCTTCCCTCTCAAAAAGAAAATTGTTCTCATCGCTCGGTCTCCTTCCCATTTACCGGAATTCACATCTTAAGAAAATCGGCTTCCAATTTCTTAGTTTTTCGATGTGGAACCCCACCCGATCGGTTTGGTCAGGCGGATCAACTCCATGTGGATTTGTTTTATCAAGGACACAACCTGTTGCCGGATGGCGGAAGCTACCTCTATAATGATGAATTGCGATACCATGCCTTTTTTATGGGTACCCGATCTCATAATACCATCCGGATTGATAATAGTGATCAAATGCTTCTGTGGAGACGGTTCAAATGGTTGTTTAAAAGTTTCGCTCGTTTAAATTTGGCTAATTGGGAAGATCGTCATCTGGAAGGTGTTGTAGAAGGTTTTCGATATCTAACAAGAGGGATCATCCATAAAAGAATTGTTCGATGGGAAGCGGAACAATTAGTTATAGTGGATCAGATATCAAATAATGATAGAGAGGAACATCTTGTGACGCTTCACTGGCAGGTTGATGCGGAGCAAATGGATTGGGACAGAAATCCCTCTCATCCCCTTTTTAAAATGCATACTCAACAGAAGCAAATTACCATGGCCATTTTTGCCAAACAATTTCAGGAAGTAATACCCCTGGAGGTGGAGTTATTGCGAGGATGGGATAAGGATGAGCATGTTGACGGTTGGATATCCTTATATTATGGAGAGAAAAAACCTGTTTATTCGATTAATTGTTCGGTTAAAACGTCCTCCTCTGTGGAATTTACCACGATAATAACTGTGCCCTGGGAAAGAAATTCGCCGGAATGGAAAAAGTAAGGAAACTTGGATATTCTAATTTTATTAACTTTATTTAAGCATGCATATTTTATTAATACATCAAGCTTTTGTCACGCCCTCCGAAGGTGGAGGAACCCGACATTTTGAAATGTGCCGTTACTTAGTTCATATGGGGCATAGAGTGACCGTAATTACCGGAGAGGTGAATTATCTCACCGGGGAAAAACGGAACGTGAGTGAAGAGGTCATGGAAGGAATCCAAATTTATTATATAAAGGTTTATCGCAGTATTCACAGGAGTATTTTCCATCGGGCACTCAGCTTTCTTTCCTTTGCCGCCAATTCTTTCTTTAAAGGACTTCGTGTGGATAAAGTGGATCTGGTTTGGGGAACTTCTCCACCTCTTTTTCAAGGTATTATTGGTCTCTGGATCAGCAAGCTTCGAAGGCTCCCCTATGTATTCGAAGTCCGGGACCTCTGGTTGGACTTTGCCAGAGAATTAGGTGTGGTAACCAATTCATTTGTCTATTATTCGTTCAAGTTTCTGGAGAAAATGATCTACAAGGGAGCAACCGCCATTATTACCAATTCGCCGGGTTTTGTGCCTCATATAAAAAAGGTAGTTCCTCAAAAGGAGGTTCATATCTTCCCCAACGGGGTGGATATGATGGATTTTGCGAAGCTGGATAAACAGAAATCTTTGGAATTTCGTGCCCGTTTTGGTTTGGAAAACAAATTTGTGGTTTTATATGCCGGTAATATTGGGATTGCTAATGACATTGAAACCATTTTGGAAGCGGCCCGATTACTCCGTAAAAAAGCACCTGATATTATATTTGTCCTGATGGGGGGAGGTTTAAAAATTGAAGAATATCGGGCTAAATGTCAGGAGGAGTGGTTGTCGAATGTCAAATTTTTACCTGCTCAACCGAAAAAGGTGATGCCTCAAATAATTTTTTCAGCAGATGTCTGTCTCGCCACACTTAAAGACATCCCTCTTTTTAACACGACTTATCCAAACAAGGTATTTGATTATATGGCAGCGAGCAGACCAATCGTCCTGGCTATCGATGGAGCCATCCGGGAGGTTGTAGAGAAAGCAAAATGTGGGATTCCCGTACCACCCGGTGATCCATCAAAATTGGCGGAAGCCGTATGGGGTTATTATAACCAACCTTCGTTAATTGAACTTCATGGGAAAAGTGGCAGGGAATACGTCGGGAAACATTTTAACCGGGAAAAAATTTCCAGGGAGTTCAGTGATTTTCTCTTTTCTTTAGCAGAACAGGATAACCGGGGTTAACTTTTTTATGGTGAAACAAGGCACCAGGTATACAAAGGACTGACTTTATTCGAATCTCAACATCAGAGTATAATGGAACATGAAAGATATCGTCATCATTGGAGCGGGTGGGCATGCCCGGGAAATTGCCCATCTTATCGAAGATATTAATCTTCACCAGCCCACCTGGAATATCC
>RFIL01000531.1 GCA_003695285.1 Calditrichota bacterium | reverse complement strand
GAAAGAAATCGGATGACGGTTTCGGTAGCTGTTCCAACAATATTGGCAAGGTCCTCCCGGGTAATGGCAACTCCAAGAGTTTCATTGTCTTCTTCCATGCCATAAAATTCTCGGAGTATCAATAGGGCTTCTGCCAGTCGTTCCCGGACAGATTTCTGCGCAATATTGGCAATTCGTTCTTCCGCAGCACGCAGGTCTTGCGCCAGGAGTTGCATGACCTTCATTGATAACATGGGATTGGATTGAATGAGATTCAGGAACACACTTTTGGGGATAAAACAAATCATCGAGTCTTCCAATGGAGCAGCAAAAGAGGTGTATAAGTCGCCACTGATTAATGTTCGGTATCCCAGTATGTCACCGGATTTTGCCAGACGTACAATCTGTTCCTTGCCACTCTGGTCAATTTTGAAAACTTTCACTTTCCCGGAATTGATACAATACAAACCAGAAGGACGGGTACCGGCAAAGAAGATATGCTGACCTCGTTTGTATAAGTTTCCCCCTTTGTTATGACTGATGAGTTCCAGTTCTTCCGGTGTTAGTTCGCTGAAGATTGAACAAATCCGTGTTGAGCATTCTTCACAAGAGGGTATTTCAATTTTTGATTTCATAATAACCTGCCTGCGTCAGAGGACAGCACCAATGTTTTTTTATTTTGTAACAAACAAATTTACACATTTTCTTAGCCAATCAAAAGTTTCAAACTTATTTTTTGGCTTAGAGTGATTTTAATAACTTTATGATTACCTATCAAGTTTTTACTTGATTTTTTAAGGGTTTTTGGTATCAAAGAAGGAATCCAGAAAATAAACAGGTACTTAAGATAAAAAACCGGGTTGGAGCGTTAATGACGAACCGGAGTTAAAGGATTATTCCATGAAATTGTTACATACAGCCGATTGGCACCTTGGAAAACGTTTAGAACGTTTTTCACGCCTTGATGAACAACAGGAAGTACTGGATGAAATTTGTCAAATAGCAGATGAGCATCAGGTGGATGCGGTATTGATTGCCGGCGATTTATTCGACACCTTCAATCCACCGACAGAGGCGATTGATCTCTTCTATAAAACCCTTAAACGCCTCTCTCTTAATGGAAAACGGTTGGTCGTTGCGATCGCGGGTAATCATGATTCTCCGGATCGCATTGAAGCACCGGAGCCATTGGCAAAGGAGTGTGGGATTCTACTGGTGGGCTATCCGAATACCTTCATTCACCCTTTTGAGCTGAGTAGCGGGTTAAAACTCCTCAATGCCGATAAAGGGTTTATTGAAATTCAACTGCCGGAAATTAGAGAACCGCTCCGATTAATATTAACTCCCTATGCCAACGAACTTCGTCTTCGATCTTTTCTGGGGTTGGATGACCCTGAGCAGGAGTTGAGAGAACTGCTCCAACAACACTGGCAAACCCTGGCAGAAAGATACTGCGACGATAACGGGGTCAATATTTTGATGGCGCATTTATTTTTTGTAAAGCAGGGGGAAGAGCCGGGGGAAGAACCGGAGGAAGAAAAACCCATCCTCCATGTCGGGGGAGCTCAGGCGATTCACAGCAGCAATATTCCTCCCCAAATACAATATGTGGCATTGGGACATCTCCATCGGAAACAAGTGGTGGCAGATGACCCCTGTCCGATGATTTATAGCAGCAGCCCTTTGTGTTACAGCATGAGTGAGGCTGAACAAACCAAATATGTGATGATAGTGGAAGCTCACCCGGGAGAAAAAGTTTCGATAAACGAAATTCCACTTACATCCGGGAGAACTCTTTATCGAAAACGCTTTGAAGATGTTGGCAGTGCAGTGGATTGGCTTAAAGAGAATCCCGATGCCCTGGTGGAACTAACCATTGTCACCCCCACCTATTTGACGGCAGAAGAGCGAAAACGATTGAGTGAAGCCCATTCGGGCATTGTAGCAATAATTCCCCTACTTTCCGAAGCCCTTTCCGACACTCCCTCGCATGGGAAGAGCATCAATCTGGAGAACTCCATGGAGGAACTGTTTAAAAGCTATTTTATATACAAACACAATCAACCTCCCGGAGAAGAATTGATTGAATTGTTTAGGGAAATACAATCCGTTGAAAGGGAGAAAGGTTAGATTTAAAATTGAGGTTTAGGTTCAGTTGCCTGATGTCTCTATAAACTTAGCATGAGTTTTGATAAGCTCTTGGGTCTCAGGTGGCTACAATTGGGTGTTGGGGATGAAAAATGTTCTGGTTGGTAAGTAAAAGGCGCCCGGAAGAACCAGGCGCCTTCTGTCGTGATAGTTAAAGATTGAGGTTATTTTATCAAAACCATTTTTTTGGCGGCGCTATATTGAGTAGTCCACAGGCGATAGAGATAAACGCCACTGGGTAATTGTTCCGCCTCAAAATTTATTTCATGAGTCCCGGGTGTGAGTTGTTGATTTTCCAACAAAGTGGCGACTTCCTGTCCTGTCAGGTCGTATATCTTCAATGTTACCCGGCTGCTTATGGGCAAGCTGAAGGAAATTGTTGTAGTGGGATTGAATGGGTTCGGATAATTTTGATAGAGTGCAAATTCCTTGGGAATCCTGTCTTCGGATTCATCAATCGCCATGGGAGTAGAAAGCCAGTTCATTTGTTCCTGAGTAAGGGGTAATATATATCCGAGGTTCTGTGTATGGTCGGCGGTTCCGCTTTCTGCTAATTCCCAGAGAGTGGGGTCTGTGTAGGAGGTATCTAATTGACCGGTGTAATTGAGGAAGTCAAATTTAAAGGCTGTTTGCCAGTCGGGAACGAGTGGGATCACTCCGGTACGGTTCATCAACATGTGCTGATTGGCATCCCACTGGGTGATAACTAACTCTCCAGTGTTATTGTAATCCTGGACATTTTGGTTGTTATGACAATCATTGCACTCCCTTCCTTGTGAGACAATACTGTGGGAATAATAGGGGACAACCGTATAAAAAGAAGTATCCTGGTTGCTGGGAGTTTTATAATACAGAGCCATGAAAGTAGCGGGATAGATTTTGTTGTCTGAAGCCCGAGTCCCCAATAAGATGTAATTCTGCAGAATTTTAACCGCCCGTTTAATATGACCCTCTACCACGCTGTTGAAGTGACAATTGTAGCAGGTAATAACCGTTTGCATATGGCAGGTGCTACAATGGATGTCGCCGGAGTGCTGTTGATGTTCGGCATTTTGTGGGATAGAGGTATGACAATCCTGACAATCCGTATCAATTGCACCGTCATCTAATAACGAATTATAACTGGTACCGTCTCCATGAATGTCTCCGGTGGTGTGGCAATTCTCACAATTGAAATTTTGAGTATCCCGATGAACGTCCGGTAAATTTAAGACCTGTATTTCTCTTTTCTGCCGACCATGACATTTCAAACAGATATCATCGCTTACCTGATCACCGGGGGTGACATGGCAATCATAACAATCCGGGACGTAAGTTGCCGGGTCAATTGGGGTGCCATCGGCTTTGGTCCCCGGATGACATTTTAGACAACCAATATCTTCGATGGGAACTCCGGTATAACTCTCAAATCCACCGTTCGCTTGACTGTAAAAAGTTACTTTCCCCTGACGGGTAAAATGTAAACTATTGGGGAAATTACCCGGTTGCGCATACAAAATGGTTTGAAGAAATAACATACCCATCAGAATTGCTGAAAAAGGTAGATATTTTTTCATAGCACACCTCCCAATAGATTGATTTAACAATAGATTATTATGCGCATTCCACAGGATGCACTAAGGAGATAATCAAGAATTATACCAACCCGGAGGGGTACTAAAACAAGGGTTTTACTGATCTAGTTGTGAAACAGATCGTTTCATGAAATATTAAATGGGGGAATAAAACAACTTATATTAATAAAAATTAATGAGTTAATATGAATGGGAACAATTTGTTTCGTATCCCACGATGTTTAAAAAGGTAACAGAAAAAAGGGGCAAATTAAGAGTTCAAATTTGTTATATTTAAAAGGTAACAAGTGAGCAGTTTTGCAGGAGAGTTAAAGTGAAAAATAAAATTAAATATTTGCAAAGAAAGAAAGTGTTTCTAAATTAAAGTTTGTCAAAAAAATGAACAAAAGGTATTGCAAAAACTGTCTTGAATCTTTAATATTGTTAGGTTAAATTGGAAAAGGTCTATAAAAGCTGGATATTTACGAACGGCGATGAACGGTTATGTTAGAAGAACTTACGACGAAATTAGAGTCGGTCCTGAAAAAGGTTCGCGGTCAGGGTAAACTTACCGAAAAGAATATTGCTGATTCTCTCAAAGAGATCCGTCGCGCGCTACTGGAAGCGGATGTGAATTATCGGGTGGTGAAGCAGTTTGTGAACGAGGTGCAGCAAAAAGCTTTGGGGGAGGAGGTTTTACGGAGTGTCACTCCTGGCCAGCAAATCGTCAAAATTGTTCATGATGAGCTCGTCCAGTTAATGGGGGAGACTCATACCGATATAAAAACTGCCGGAATTCCCCCAACCATTATTATGTTGTGTGGTTTGCAGGGGTCCGGTAAAACAACATTTAGTGGAAAACTGGCCCATTTTCTCCGGAAGCGTGGGCGTCGTCCCATGCTGGTGGCGGCTGATGTCTATCGTCCGGCAGCCAAAAAGCAACTGGAAGTTATTGGTGAGTCGCTGGGGGTTCCGGTCTATTCTACGGAATCCAATGATGCGGTGAAAATTTGCAAAGAATCCATTAAGGCCGCCCGAGAAAAAGGGTGCGATGTTTTGATCCTTGACACCGCTGGTCGCCTGCATATCGATGAAGAAATGATGCAGGAATTGGAGCGTTTGAAAAAGGAGGTTCAACCACACGAAATTCTATTTGTCGCGGATGGGATGACCGGTCAGGATGCTGTAAATGCTGCCAAGCAGTTTCAGGAGCGGTTAGATTTTGATGGTGTGGTATTAACAAAAATGGATGGCGATGCCCGGGGAGGAGCAGCGCTTTCCATTCGTGCGGTTACCGGAAAACCCATTAAGTTCATCGGTGTGGGGGAAAAGCTGGATGCTATCGAAGCCTTTCATCCCGACCGGATGGCCTCGCGGATTCTGGGAATGGGCGATGTTGTTTCGCTGGTAGAAAAAGCTCAAGAAGCTATTGATGTCGAAAAGGCTGAAAAGCTGGAAAAGAAGCTTCGTAAAAATCAATTTACCCTGGAAGATTTTTACGATCAGCTCCAGCAAATAAAAAAGATGGGCCCCCTGGATCAGTTGTTGGGAATGATTCCCGGGATCGGCAAACAATTGCGAGGGGTGCAGGTTGACGATCGTGCATTTGTGAGGATAGAAGCTATTATTAACTCCATGACTCCGGAAGAAAGACGGCGTCCGGAAATTATCAATGGCAGTCGTCGGCGACGAATAGCCATGGGAAGTGGCACGAAGGTGCAGGATGTCAATCAGTTGTTGCGCCAGTTTAATGAAATGAAAAAAATGATGAAACGAATGAAGAAAATGAAATTTCGTCCGGGAGCTATGCCGGGCGGATTGCCATTTTAAAGATTGCCAAAAACACGTATAACAAAGTAACTTTGGAGGAATAATAAGTTGGCTGTAAAATTAAGGTTGAGTCGAAAAGGGCGAAAGAAACGACCCTTCTATCGCATTGTGGCGGCAGATTCTCGGAGCCCAAGAGATGGGCGTTGTATAGAGGAGATTGGATATTATAATCCCTTAACAGACCCCATTACTCTGGAAGTGAGTGAAGACCGAGCTCTCTATTGGTTAAGTCAGGGTGCAGTTCCCACAGATACGGTAAAGAGTCTTCTTCGCAAGAAGGGGATTACCCTGCGCTTTGAGCTGATGAAGCGTGGGTTGCCGGAAGAGAAAATTGAAGAAGAGATGAAGAAGTGGGAAGTTTTGCAACTGGAAAGGGCAAAGCGACTGGCTGCTAAAAAAGAAGCTGAAAAATCTGTCAAGGAAGAAAAGACGGAAGAAGCGGTGGAAGCACCAGTGGAAGAGAAAACGGAAGAAGCAACTCCAGTTGAAGAACCTGCAGTGGCTGAGGAAACTTCTACCGAGGCGGCAGAAGATACTGCTGAAAGCACTGAGAAAAGCGAGGAAACCGCCGAGACGTCGGAAGCCTCCACCGAGAAAGCCGAAGAATCAGATGAGGGTTCTGAGGAAGAGAAAAAAGAATAATCTTGCAATAAAAAGCTTGAACGGATTCCTGTTAGAGAGCTTCATTGGGGTATGCCTATGGCTGAACGCTCAATAAAATAGAGCTCCTACTAATTTACAAATCCAACTACTCTAAAGGAGGTTTGCTCGATGAAAGAATTTGTGGAATTCATTGCGAAACATCTGGTAGATAAGCCGGATGAAGTTCAGGTGACCGAAGTGGAAGGCGAGCGAGTAACCGTTTATGAATTGCGAGTGGGTGATGGCGATCTGGGCAAGGTGATTGGCAAGCGCGGACAAACCGCAAAAGCGATTCGCACCCTGCTGAGCGCAGCTGCCGCCAAAATGGGTAAACGGGCTGTACTGGAAATTCTTGAATAAGTTTAAAATTAACATTGCTTTTACCTGCACTTCGTGTAGGAGGATTGTTGAGGGTTTGTTACAAGTAGCTGTTTGAGTTTTCTGGCTAAAGCGGGGCAACAGTGGTTTTCCACCGTAAATACTGGATTTGGATAACCACTGTTACCTATAACAACCATCAGAATTTCCAGGCCTGACCACCCGATTTCCGTTGTAAGGATATTTATGTATGTTATTGTTGGTAAAATTGCTGCGCCATATGGCTTAAAGGGGTATGTCAAGGCTGTACCGTATTCAGAAATACCGGAACGTTTTCTGGGGGTGAAAATTTTTTATCTGGATACGGATTTAGGAGTTCGGGGGTATATTGTGGAGGATGTCCGGCTCAGCAGGAAGTTTTCGTTGATAAAATTTCGCCATGTGGATACCCGCGAAGCTGCTCGAGAGCTGGTGGGGCGGGAGTTGTTACTTCCCCAGGAACAGCAGATTGAGCTGGAAGATGAGAACACGTTTTTTATTCATGATTTGATCGGTTTACAGGTCTTTGACAATGAAGGTCATGAACTGGGCGTTCTGGAAGAGGTGTGGGAACATACCGGGAATGATGTGTATGTGGTTCGTAAGAACGGAAAAGAAATTTTAATCCCTGCAGTACGAGAATTTGTTAAAAAAGTGGATTTAACCAGGAAACAAATGATTGTGCAACTTATAGAAGGGATGATTGAGTAGATGCGGATTGATGTTATCACGGCATTCCCGGAAATTCTTCGTGCTCCTTTGAACGAAAGCATTCTGAAGCAAGCTCAAAAACGCATTCAACTGGAGATTTACTTACAGGATTTGCGGCAGTTTGCTACTGATAAACATCGAACGATTGACGACACTCCCTATGGTGGGGGACCGGGAATGATTTTGAAGCCGGAACCGCTCTTTAAGGCCCTGGAATCGATTTTTGCGGAGACTGAAGATCAGGAACGTTCCAGAATTATTTACCCGACTCCACAGGGAAAACTGTTCAATCAGCAAATGGCCGAGGAATTTGCCGGGATTGAACATCTGGTCTTCATCTGTGGACATTATAAAGCCATTGATCAAAGAGTGATCGATGTGTGGGTGACTGATGAAATCTCCATTGGCGATTTTATTTTAACCGGGGGTGAGATACCGGCATTATTGATGATCGACGCCATTGTGAGGCTTGTGCCCGGAGTTATCAGCGATATCCAGTCCGCCCGCACGGATTCTTTTCAGGATGGATTACTGGATTGTCCCTATTACACCCGGCCGGAAGATTTTCGGGGATTAAAGGTTCCGGAAGTATTGCTCTCCGGGAACCATGGCGCCATCGAACAGTGGCGAAAGGAACAACGAATTCAACGAACTAAAGAACGAAGAAAAGATTTATATCAACAATACCTTAAAAAGCAAAAGAAGGAAACTCAGGAATAGGAGAATAGACCCATGGATATTTTAAATGTTGTCACTGCTAATCAATTAGTATCCGACCTTCCTCAATTTAAAGCTGGAGATACCATTTCAGTGCATTTTAAAGTTGTAGAGGGAGGAAAAGAGCGTATCCAGGTGTTTACCGGAGTATGCATTCAAAAGAGAGGAAGTGGGATCAACGCAACCTTTACCGTTCGTAAAATTTCGAATGGGGTAGGTGTTGAACGTATTTTTCCTCTGCATTCTCCCCGCATTGAGAAAATTGAGGTGAAAAAAATTGGTCGGGTTCGGCGGGCAAAACTGTTTTACCTCCGAAATCTGGAAGGGAAAGCAGCCCGAATCAAAGAAAAACGCCGTTAACTCTTTCAAATTGTTGACCCCTACTGGCGTGGCATTAAACTCCAGAGTTTTTGCCACGCTTTCCTATTTTTATCCGTTTCGATTCAGCTTAAACCACAGAGACCTCGTAGATACTGAAAAAGAGGATAAAAATCAACGAAAGATACCTGCATTTAAGGTATTGTACTCGCACTTGAATTGTATTAGATTTTTATTTTGCCGGTGTCTCCATGAACGTGATAGATTTTGTTCTAATCTGAATAGTTACCAATTTGTTATACTTCCAATGGAAGCCTGTTTTCAAGAGCCTTTTATTAATGAGCTATCATAGCTATCATAATGGAAGACAACCCAACTCGATTCCTGAACATAACCCAGTGTAACTTTCATGTCTCATTCCTTCTTTTTTCTTTGCCCAGAATGTTTTGCTGAAGATTCAATTGTTGATGGACGCTGTGAAAGTTGTGGTATTCCCATTCGGTGGTCCACACGAAACATTTTTTTTAATGAGAACGAAACCACTACTGCAGAATATTATCATATCCTACAACAGCAGTTGAAGATCGCTCAACATTCCGTTGCCTCTCCCTCTCACCTCGTCAAAAAGTTCCCCTTGCCAACGGATCATCTTCTCAGAGTCAGTGGGAAAGCCTTGCTTCGTCAGGGAAAGAAAAAATTACGATTCTCCGGATACCATGATTTATATCAGCTAACCTTTGAAATCCCGGTCAAGCTTTGCGAGGGGTTTTTGCTATTTTATCCTGATTTTGTCCTATTTGTCAGCAAGGAAAAATATTGGAGATGGGATATTGAGGATTTCACCTGTGTGACTACCAATGATGCTTATCTGGAATTTAAAATTAGAAATCAGCCTTATTACCAGATTAAATTTCATCAGGAAAGTCCTCTCAAGTATGAATTGCTTTTCCGGAAGTGGTTGGAAGACTATTACGCTCAGGAGGGAAAGCAGATTATCGAATTTCAACCTCGAATAAGAACACGACCACCTGTGCCTTCCCGGCAGAATTGGAAAGCGCTGGATGAAAATTCCCAGGAGAAACCCTATTTACTGGAAAGATGGATAATGGGTCTGGTTGCTTTTCTATTGAGATGTGTGTTGAGTGTCTGGATTCGGGTGACCATATCCGGAAAGGAGCACTGGAACTCAGACAGGGGTGGCGTGGTGTTGGTGAACCACCAAAGTGCTCTGGACCCCTTTATTGTCGGAGCATGGCTCGATCGTAAAATTGCATTTCTAACCAAAAATACATCCTTTTCCCACTGGTTACCTCGAGTATTTCTTAAATGGGCAATGGCTATCCCCACCACCCGATATCAAAATGACCCGCATGTTGTTCGGATTATGCGTTCTCTTTTGAGAAAGGGGATTCGGGTTGGAGTGTTCCCGGAAGCTGAACGTTGCTGGGATGGATCGATGCAGAAATTTAAATTGGGACTGGTCAAGGTGTTGATGGTTTCGCGCCAGGCAATATATCCCATTGTTTTGGATGGCGTTTTTACCTTCTGGCCCCGCTGGAGGAAGTTCCCGACAAAGAGTCAGGTGACAATCCAGATTCTACCTCCCTTCTGTTTGTTATCCGAGGGGTGGAGTGTGGAGGAGCAAAGCCAGTTTCTGGAAGAACTATTTCTAAGCAGATTATCAGAATGAG
>RFIL01000530.1 GCA_003695285.1 Calditrichota bacterium | reverse complement strand
TCTCCAACCATTCCGGTGATCCATTGCAGGACACCTGCCAGCACAGCTACTTCCAATCCCCGTTCCGAAGAAGTGGACACCCCACCGGCAATTAACAGGGGTTTGCGGGCAAGCGCTTCACCGAATTGTTGAGCCAGATCATTAATAGCTTCCGTAGCAATACCAGTCTCCTGCGACACTTTCTGGAGGGTTACCCTGGGAAGCGCTGAAACTAAATTATCCGGTAATGAACGGGTAGCCAGTTTATTAGTTGTTAAATATTGGATTAAATATAACAACAAATAAGCCTCACTCTCGGGACGAATCGTTAATCGTTTATCAGCCTGAAAGCCGGTCAGTGAGGCATGGGGTTCCACATGGATCCAATTCATTTGATTGTGTTCACGAGAATGATGAACATCTTTAGCAAAATTAACCGGATTGACAAATGTTTCCAGAATATCCGCTCCAATGGTTAACAGGAACCCGCTTTCCTTAACATGATAGGCGGGTATTTCTCCTTTACCGAAGAGCAATTTATTGGCTTCACGAAGGTTGGCAAAAGCAAATGTTTCATACTCCGGCAATCGCTCTACCCCGGTTTCTTTACAGAAACTATCTATTAACTCTGAAAGTGTACCGGAAGTAGCTCCTGAGAAGAACACATTGTTTCGACCCTGGGAAGCTGCATTTTTCATCTCAGTAAGAATTAAATCATAGGCTTCCTGCCAGGAAATATTTTTAAACTTTCCTTCCAGCATTTCTTCCAGAATTAACCCCTTCTTACTCCGGATCATCGGAGTTTTAATGCGTTTGGGATGATACAGCCTCATCAAAGAAGCCTGCCCCCTTAAACACAATGCGCCATCATTCAGCGGATGCTCGGGATTCCCTTCCAGTTTGACAGGGTTAAAATCCACTATTTTTACGGATGTTCCACACCCGGCTGGACATTCATTACAGGCAGCATTTTTATAGATAGCTTCTCCCGGAATATATCCCTCATCGGGAGGAATGAGAAAAGGGATTAATTTCTCCGTGGTCTTTTCCACTCCACAGGAAGATAGCACCGTAGCGCTAGAAGCCATCCCCAAAAACTTTAGAAAGTCACGTCTATCCATTTAATTCCTCCATTAAGCTCTCACAGCGTTTTCCTTAAGCATCAACAACATCGCTGTTTAGAAAAGGATCCTCTGACTTCTGTTACATTTATTATTTATGACAGGTCCAGCAATCCTGCGGACCGGCATTCTGTCGATGACAACTCACACAAAAACCCATTTGAAACGTTCTAACTTTCTTAACCGTCTTTACGACTTTCAAATTTCCATGACAAACTGCACAATCAATTCCCTTCTTCACATGACGCTTATGAGAGAAATAGACGAAAGGCTGAAGTTTATGAATTCGGACCCATGGAATGGGCTCTTTCTTCTCCCAATAAGCCATCAATTTATCAATCTCCGGACTCTTTACACCGCCGGTAATATGGCAATCTATACAAATCTTTACAGCCGGGACAGTTGCAAACTTCCCTTTATCGGCATAAACATGACATTGCAAACAGGGAATGTTTAGCTTACCGGCATGCTTATCATGTGGAAAGGCAATGGGTTGAGGTTCAGGCTTCTGGTAGGTAACCCAATAGGAATTGACACCTAACAACACCAGGGCCATCACCACAAAAAAAACTGTTATTAAACTTAATTGAAAGACTCGCATTCTTTTCTCCTGCAATTAGCTCCGATTCTAATCTTTCCCTCTACTTCTTATTGTTGCTGAGTCAATTCTTCATATCGTTTCAGTAGAAACATAGCAGCCGATTTTGCCTCCACAGGTTTCAACCCCTGATTGGGCATCATGGGCAGGTTTGGATTAACTTTCACGGGATTCAATATAAATTGGGACAATTTCTCAATATCTCCCTGATATTTGGGGAGAACATCAAGATAGGCAGGTCCTACCAATTTCTGCTCGAAACGATGGCAGGCACTACATTTCTGATTAAAAATTTGTTCACCCAGAGCAGCGCTGGCCTCCTCTCCACCTCCGGAAAGCATGCGTTGTTTCTCAATTTCCAGTCGAATCTCTTCATCAATTTTAGCCAGTTCATAATTCTGGTATTGCAATGCATTCTCTCTGGCATAATGGTCATTGGCCTCAAACAGGAACAGAAAAACAAGAAAAAGCACTGAAGCATGAGTGGCAAGCTTGAGACGAGAGTCGGCAAGAAAGAAGTATAAGGTGTAGGCAACGATAAGAAGCACAATCACATTAATCACACCCATCATGTAAACTTGAGTCGCTTTCGCAACGATGGGAAGTGTTGCCAGATACCAGATCATAAACAGTGTCTGGGCCATGGTAAAACCCAATGCTACACCACCCCCAAATTTTTTCACATAATCACGATAGCGCTCATCCATATCACTCTTCCCCCCCATCCAGCGGAAGAAAAAGAAGATAATTGCCAGGCCGGTTATCGCCAGGGCACGATTCATGAACATACCCAGACGCGCCACAACATTCCAATCAAAGGGATGAACAATGGGGTATTTCAAAAATAACCATTCCTCCGGAAAGAGGACCACACTCATGGAGCTAACGAAACCATAGATAGCCAGATGCTGCAATAGCAGCGCAGCCACTCCCCAGAACAAATGTGTCGTGAAAGCCGTATCTCGCTTCTGGAAACTCTTTTTAAATAATTGAGTCGCAAATAATGCCAGCACCAATGAAACTAACGTGAAAAGGTAAGCACCCCCCACGTTAAATTCAGTGCCATATAAGATTTGACCGAAGCTCACTGCAAAGGTCAACACAGGCAATATTCCCAGGAAAAAAGCAGTAGCTGCCCCCCCTAATAACGTTTCAGCGATGTCCTGGCCAAATTTCCAGAAGAGTGGATTTTCCTCTCTCTTTCCACGGAAACTAAAGCCCAACGCAAATAAAGTACTGCCAAATTGGATACTGATATAAGGAATGAAAAACGTGGAGACAATAATGATGAAATACTTGGCGATTAAAACATGATCCGCCCGAGGAGGGGCTATCCAAGCGTCAAGAAAATCCATTTAGCTGCTCCTTTTATTACACCCGAACCTTTTTATCCATCACACCATTTGTTCAGAAAATTACAAAAAGAGACCCAATGTTATCTGTCTCAAGTAAAAAACGTGCCAATCTTAAAAACTTTCTCAATGAGAATCAAGAAAAAATATCATTTAATAGCTTTTACCCTTTTTTAAGGGAATGAAGACTGGGGTTGTACTGATATCTTCACTACCTGGAGACCCTTCTTCCCATTGAATGGATCATCACCCCAATTTTAAAATAAGCTGAAATATAACGATCAATCTGAAAAATCCAAATACCCGTTTTATAATTTTTCAGAACTCATTGGGGATGTTTTTAGCAAGGACACCTTTGAATAGTATACACTTTGATTAAAGTTACAGAAGTCTTTTAGTGACAATATATTGTAGATAACGCCGAGATGTAGAAAATCGGTAGCTCTAGAATGGATATGAACCATAAAAAACTCCGTATTGTTTGGAGTTAAAACCAAACAATACGGAGTTGATCGAGATTAAGCTTCCTTAATTGCAGAGATAATTTCCTGTACTGCTTTTTTCCCGTCGTTAAAGAACATCAAGGTGTTGTCAGCTGCAAAAAGCGGATTGGGAATACCGGCAAATCCAGGACTGAGCGAACGTTTTATCACAATTACTGTTTTAGCTTTATCCACATCAATGATGGGCATACCGGCGATAGGACTATTGGGGTCTGTTCTAGCAACCGGATTGACCACGTCGTTGGCACCTAACACAATCGCCACATCCACCTGTTCCATGGTGGGGTTGATATCATCCATTTCGATTAACTTATCGTAAGGAATATCAGCTTCTGCCAGCAATACATTCATATGGCCGGGCATTCGGCCGGCAACGGGATGAATGGCAAATTCAACAGTGACTCCCTTAGATTCCAATAAATTAAACAGATCCCGTACGGCGTGCTGAGCTTGAGCAACAGCCATCCCATACCCGGGAACAATGACCACTCGACGAGCTGTTTCCAGGAGCATGGCGATTTCCTCGGCAGAAGTGGATTTTACTTTTCCACCATACACATCATCCGCTTTGGCGGTTTCCTGGATAGCTCCGAACCCACCAAAAAGCACATTTGCCAGAGAGCGGTTCATTGCCTTACACATAATATTGGTCAGGATGATACCGGAAGCACCCACCAGAGAACCGGAGATAATCAACACATTGTTGTTTAAGACAAATCCGGTTGCTGCGGCTGCCAGACCAGAGTAAGAGTTCAACAGCGCAATGACCACCGGCATATCTGCACCACCAATGGCAATCACCAATAAGACACCGAGCACTGAAGCAAAAATTGAGAGATACCAGTAATATTCGGTTGCGGACGGATTTTGTACCAGTAATACACCAAGCCCGATAGACAATCCCAGCAAAACAATTTTTACAATTTGTTCTCCTGGATAACGCACCGGCTGATCGGGAACAACCACACCCTGCAGCTTGGCGAATGCCACCAGACTACCCCAGAACGTTACGGCCCCTATAATGCCGGATGCCACAGTCGCCACCATCATTTGAGTGCTGGGATCTGGATTGACTCCAACTTCTTTCAACAACTCAGCACCGGCCACTAACAATGAAGCAATACCGCCAAAACCATTATATAAGGCCACCAACTGGGGCATGGCTGTCATCTCAATTTTAATCGCTAGAATGGCGCCCACCAAAGCTCCAACAATAAATCCAGAGATGATCAGTTCAAAGCTTAAATTCCCTTTCAAAAGGGTTGCCACAATAGCAATCAACATACCCAGGGCGCCGATCAAGTTGCCACGAACGGCAGTACGAGGATGTGCCAGTCCTTTCAATCCAACAACAAAGAGAGACGCAGCAACTAAATAGGCCAGATTAATGAAGGTATCGGATACCATTTTTTAGTCCTTTCTTTTGAACATTTCCAACATCCGGTGAGTTACCATGAACCCACCCACCACATTAATCGTCGCAAAGACTACAGCTAGAAATCCTAACAGGTTGGTCAATGTAACCTCCAGATTCAAACCTGGAATGGTAAACAGAGCTGATTCATGAACCAGCATGGCACCACCGGCCGATAGCAAAGCTCCCACTATCGTTGCCGGAAATGGCATTGGAACCCGACATAAGTGGGGTGTGTAGAATTGGCGGGACTTTTGTAATCACTTCAAACCCCAAAAAAATCGAGAGAACAAAAATCGTTAGAATACTAACAAAGTCCATTGTATCACTCCCATGTTTTAGTTCGTTTAGCAAATTTGATATTACGGGAGAACCACCATCATTAGAATTACGATAATCCCAGCGCTTCTTTCACTTTGGGATTGACAATTTCACCATCCCGAGTCACCATCGTATCGCGCACGATTTCGTCTTCCATATCCAGAGTGAGTTGTCCTTCTTTATTCAATAATGCCAGAAAATTAGTAATGTTTTTCGAATACGTTTGACTGGCATTAAAAGGCACTTCAGAGGGGAGATTCAAGGCACCGACGATGGTGACTCCATGCTTTTGCACAACCTTACCAGGTTCGGTAATCTCGCAGTTACCACCTCGTTCGGCAGCCAGGTCCACAATAACCGAACCAGACTTCATTCCCTTGACCATCTCTTCGGTGACCAGAATCGGCGCCTTTTTGCCGGGAACGGCTGCGGTGGTGATCACCACATCGCTCTCAGCCACTACTGTGGTCATCATCTCACGCTGTTTTCGATAAAATTCTTCATCCATTGCTTTGGCGTAACCACCTTTATCTTCCGCTTCTTCGGTGGTGAGTTCCAGTTCCACAAACTTGGCGCCCAAACTCATCACCTGTTCTTTTACCGCCGGGCGGATATCATAAGCCTGAACCACAGCTCCCAGCCGTCGCGCGGTTGCAATTGCCTGCAATCCAGCCACCCCGGCACCCACAATAAAAACCTTGGCGGCAACAATTGTCCCCGCTGCGGTCATCATCATTGGGAAAATTTTGGGAAGATGGTCGGCCGCCAGAATCACAGCCTTATAACCCGCCAGGTTTGCCATGGAGGAAAGGGCATCCATACTCTGTGCCCGGGTGATTCTGGGAATCAGTTCCATCGCAAAGGCAGTCACCTTCTTTTTCGCCAGTTCCTCCACCTCCTTTTTGGCGGTCAAAGGCTCCAGAAATCCAATGATTACCTGACCTTCTTTCATTAATTTTAAATCATCCAGGCCTTTATCGGGATTAGCTCCCAGAGCCCGAACCTGTAATATAACATCTGCTTTGGAAAATACTTCCGAGCGATCTTTAACTAATTTCGCTCCCTTCTCCTCATACTCCTGATCCAGAAAACCGGCAGCAGTACCGGCTCCCGATTCAACAATCACTTCAATTCCTGCTTTAGATAATGCGGGTATATGCGCAGGAATTAAAGCGACGCGTGTTTCATTGGGGAATGTTTCTTTAGGAATGCCAACAATCATGAGAAGTTCTCCGTTGTTTCAGTCCAACACCTACCACTACTCATCAATTAAAAGAAAAAACAACCACACAACTACTGTAACTGCACATACAACAAAGATAATTTGTCCTTCTCACCAGACCACTGCTTGAAATCGTTATGTTATTAAAGTCACGAGCAAACTTGCAACGGAGAATCTAATTTTTCAAGTATTTTTATAAATTCTTGGTAGGAAAAGCTCTAAAAAGGGATGAGAAGATAATGATAACTTCATAAAGGAAGCTGGTCGGAGCTCTAAATGAAGAGACCGGGTTATTTTATGGAATAGCCCGGCCAAAATGCTGTTTAATGCGGACATCCACCACGGTTCATAGTATCTACTTGTTCCTCAGCATGATAGGAACTCCGTACCAATGGACCGGATTCCACATGACGTAACCCAAATGCTTCACCCAATCGTTTATATTCCGCAAACTCATCCGGATGAACAAATCGTTCAACCGGAAGATGATCTTTGGTGGGTTG
>RFIL01000529.1 GCA_003695285.1 Calditrichota bacterium | reverse complement strand
TATGCCGAAGACCTGGCCGCAACCATGCTGGCCACAATTCTGGGGGTACAGTTTAATCCTGATTCCAGCTATGACGAAAAAAAAGAAATCTGGAGGATATCCGGTAAAATTGTAGAAAGCTACAGTATTACCCAGACCGCCATCGGAGATAAGAATGGGTTATGGACCACCGTCGTGGCTGCCTCAGTGCTGGTTCCCTGAACACACAAGAGCTGAAGTGATTGGATTTATTCTTTGCAAAAGTGGTCTGGCGCAATAAAAATGAACTTATTTTAGTTATCTTTCGTTAGTTTTAAGAAAAATATTTTATCCATGGAGGATTTTTTCAATGGCTAAACGTCGTGTCTCTACTCTGCTGGTAGTGAGTATTATTGTCTTTAGTGTTATAGGGTTTATCCTGTCCCGTTCTGTCTTTGCCGATGTGAATGATACTATTAAAAACCAGTTAACCAAATTATATAAGGTGATTCAACTGGCACAAATGTATTATGTTGAAAATGTAGAGTGGGATAAAGCAATTGAAGGCGCTATTTCCGGAATGCTGGAACAACTGGACCCGCATTCAGTATATATCCCTCCCAAAAAAGTTAAGGAAAATGAGGAAAGCTTTAGCGGTGAATACGAAGGGATTGGCATTCAGTTTGATGTGATTAATGGATATTTAACGGTGATTGCCCCTATCCCCGGTTCCCCTTCAGATAAATTAGGTATCCGTGCCGGAGATAAAATTATTAAGATCAATGGCAAGTCAGCAATCGGCATCTCCCGTGATGAGGTCCCGAAGAAATTGAAGGGCCCCAAAGGAACGACGGTGGATGTGACCATCGTTCGGGAAGGAGTTGAGGAGCCGTTTGATTTAACCATCACCCGGGATGTGATTCCAATTTCTACCATCACCTCCAGCTTTATGGTGGATGATTCCACCGGGTACATCTGGGTGAATCGTTTTGCTGCTATCACTGCTCAGGAGGTGGAAGAAAGGTTGCGCGATCTGGAAAGCCGAAAAATGAAACGCCTTATCCTCGATTTACGCTGGAATTCCGGTGGGTATCTGCATGAAGCGGTAAAACTGGCGGGTAAGTTTATTCCCGGTCACCGGTTGATTGTTTACACGAAAGGTCGCTCCGGTCGTGTCGATGAGGAATATTATGCTGACCAGTACCAGCGACGTCTGGTGCGGAATTATCCCCTGATAATTCTGTTAAACCGCGGTTCAGCTTCGGCTTCGGAAATTGTTGCCGGCGCTATACAGGATTATGATCGTGGTCTGATCGTCGGGGAAAACAGCTTTGGGAAAGGGCTGGTTCAAAAACAGTTTACCCTTGCTGATGGTTCAGCGGTTCGATTGACCACCGCAAAATATTATACACCCTCTGGCCGTTGTATCCAGAGGAATTATAAAGGTAAAAAACTGGAAGAATATTATAGTGAAATCCCTGATTCCACCTGGATGTCTCAGGATAGCCTCAAAAACCGCCCCATTTTTTACACCCTGGAACGCAAACGGGTGGTTTATGGAGGTGGAGGAATTCAACCGGATTATTATGTTCCCTACAATTCATTTTCTCAATCTCCGAAATTAACGAATAAAATATTGCGGAAACGATTGTTCTTCGAGTTCACCACTGAATACACAGCAAAACATCCGGAACTGAAAACCTCACTCCAGCAATTTCAAAACCAGTTCCATATATCTGATCAAATACTGGAAGAATTCAAGCAATATTGTATCCGCCATGAAATCGAAGTCTCCGATAAGGAATTTGAGAAGGACACAGAGTTTATAAAATTACGTCTGAAGGCGGAAATCGCCCGTCATTTCTGGGAAAATGATGGTTATTACTATGTTGTTCTGCACAGTGATAATCAATTTCTGAAAGCTCTGGAATTATTCGATGAAGCTCGAAAACTAGCCATGCTAAGATAAACGTTATGATGTTTTTCGGGGTGTGTTCAACCTCTATGGTTAATACACCCCGATTGATGTCAATTCGCTTCTAAATCTAATTATTGGGAATTTCTAAACTTGTAAAAATACCTACCTGAAATCGGAAAGAAAAAATTATTGACTTTTAAGGTGCAAATATGTAATATTTGCCGAATTTAAATGAGTTTATTAAACTAAAATTGAATCGAGGAGGCTCTTATCCATGGTTGAATTGTATAATCAAGGTGGTGGCTTTATGCATCCCATCTTAGTACTCTGGATTGTGGGGTTAGCGATTGGGATTGCTAAGGTCTATACGTTATTCCGTGCCGGTGTAAACACCCGAAAATTCATGGCTAATATTCGCTCTGCTTTAAAGGAGGGCGGAATAAACAGTGCTCTGGAAGTTTGTGAAAACACTCATGGTCCTGTCGCAACTATCATGCATGCCGGATTAAGTCGTGCCAAAGATGGTATTGAGGGTGCCGAAAAAGCAATCACCAATGCCGCTTCTATCGAAATGGCTTTTCTGGAAAGAGGTCTGGTCTGGTTAGGTTTTATCATCGTGGTTGCTCCCCTGCTGGGATTTACCGGAACAGTATGGGGGATGATTGTGGCCTTTGATGCTATTAAAACCGCCAATGACATTTCACCGGCAATCGTTGCAGGTGGTATCTCTCAGGCTCTCTTGACCACTCTGTTTGGTCTGATTGTCGCAATGACCGTTCAGCTTTTTTATAACCTCTCCACGTCCCGGATTGACAAACTCATTACCGATATGGAAGAGGCATCAGCTGAATTAGTCGATACTCTGCTTGATTATAAAGAAGGATAATCCTACGATTTAAAGTGAGGTTAATTTGCAATGGCTTTAAGAAAACGAACCAAAGAAGAAGTCGAAATTCCTTCTGCATCAATGGCAGATATCGCCTTTTTGCTGTTGATATTCTTCCTGGTATGTACCACCATCGACGTGGATAAAGGATTGGACCTGGTGTTACCTCCGCTGGATTCGGAAGAGGTAAAGATTCGAAAAGAAAACATCACCAATCTTTTGATAAATGATCTGGGACAGGTTTTGCTCGACAACGAACCGGTGGAAGTTCGCGAAATTTCTTCCAAAATCCGGGAGAAATTACAGGAAAACGAAAATCTGATTGTGTCGTTGAAGACCACTCGTGGTACAAAATACGAAGTGTATATTAAAGTCCTGGATCAGTTGAAACGAGCTGGTGCTACACGGATTTCTATTGCGGAACCCGAAGCGACATAAGACGTTTTTTAAATATCGGAAGAACTGCTAATCTATGTGCAGAAGGGTAATTGCTCAACTTGTGATTATCAGGAGATCCCATGGCTGTAAAAATTGAGAAAAAAACCAGTATTAAGATTGGCATCCCTACCGCATCGATGCCGGATATTATCTTCCAGTTGTTAATCTTTTTTATGGTTAGCACTGTGTTACGGCAATATTCCGGTTTAAAAGTGGATTTACCGGATGCCAAAATGATTGAGAAATTACCCACCAAGCGGCATGTGTCAACCATCTGGGTTGATGAAAAAGGTCGGGTTGTTATCGACGATGTGACCGTCAAAAAATTAGATGATCTGCGCCTGATTGCCTATAACAAATTGGCTGAAGACCCCTTACTGGTCATTTCGTTGAAAATTGACAAAAATGCCGATATGGGTATTGTTACCGATGTTCAACAGGAATTGCGAAAAGCCAATACATTACGAATAAATTACTCTGCAATTCCGGCAGGGTAAGGAGGATTAATTTATGGCTCGTAAAGCATTAATTTATAAAAACCCTGAGGTGGACCTCAAATTGAGGTACCCCAAATGGTTTGAAGCATCGATGGTGATTACTCTTATTTTCATGATTGCCCTGTTCTTTGCCTTTAAAAAATTTGAGTCCGGGGCAAAATTGGAAAAAACCGTCGATGTGCAAATTGAGGTTCAGCAGATACCTCCCACAAAGCAGTTACAAAAACCTCCTCCTCCGGCCAGGCCCAAAATTCCTATCGAATCTGAAGACGAAGATATTCCGGAAGATTTAACCATCGAAGAAACGGAAGTGGATTTTACCCAACCCATAGATGAACTTCCTCCACCTCCGGAAGAGGAAGAACCGATCGTGCCTTTCTATGCTCTTTCGGAAAAACCGGAAGTGATCAAACGGGTTCAGGCGGAATATCCGGAATTGGCCAAAAAGGCGGGTATTGAAGGAACAGTGGTTTTAAAAGTGCTGGTGAATACCAAAGGGGATGTGGAAAAAGTGGAAGTGTTGAAATCCCATCCGTTATTGGAAGAAGCTGCCATTAAAGCTGCCAAACAATTCAAATTCAAACCTGGAAAACAGAGAGATAAATTTGTGAAGGTCTGGATGAGTATTCCCTTCACCTTTAAGTTGAAGTAATGATTTCAGGTTAACTTGTCGATAGTTGTCTCAGAAACAAAAAAGCAGTGTGTTACACACTGCTTTTTTGTTTTATTCATCTGTAAGCAGTTACGCTTTTTCTTTGATAAATTTTGATTCCTTTTTTCTCCAGAAGCATACATTTGCATCTGAAATCAACTGCTTTTATCTTATATTTTTATTAGATAACCGTAGCGTTTTAAAAAGAGTTTTTTTCGGAGAACTCATATGCAACTTGTGTTATATGAAGACCGGCAATTTACCAATCTCCTACCCCTGGTATATTTTCGTCCGGTTTGGGAACTCCGTTGTGGAGCATTGACATTGGAAGAAAAACTTGTAGGACGTATCGACCTCCCTCTGAAAAAATATGCCCGTAGCTATCTCATGAAACATTATTTACCGGAAGATGAATGTCTTCAACAATGGGAACCGGATGAGGAATATCTCCTGATTAATGGGCGATGGATTGTCGATGATGCCTCCCTTTCCAGAGCGTTAACACTTAATGAAGATGATGTCCTTCTGAATGAGCAGCACCAGATATTGGCCCTCAAAATACGAGGGGAAAAAATTCCGGACTTGCTGGAAGATGGCCTCTTGGATGACGCCAGAATCCTCCCAGCCTTAACCCGCCAGGAAATTTCTGCCAGGGTGCTGAGATATATCTGGGATGCTATCGCCTATAACGATGTGGAACTGGTTAGCGATTTTAAAAAATTTGCCAGTGCCGGAGCATTGAAAGGGGTGATTTCTGAAGGAGTGCATCTTATCAACACACGACAGATTGCTTTAGGAGAAGGGAGTCAAATACAACCGGGAGTGGTGATTGATGCGGAGGAAGGGCCGGTCTGGATTGACAAGGGGGTGCGAATCCTGGCTAATGCGGTGTTGCGGGGCCCGCTTTATATCGGGGAAGGTTCGACCATTAAAATTGGTGCCAAAATTTATGAAAACACCTCCATTGGTCCGGTCTGTAAAATCGGTGGGGAAGTGGAGGGAAGTATCATTCAGGGATATTCCAACAAACAACATGATGGATTTCTGGGGCATGCCTATCTTGGGAGCTGGGTGAACCTGGGTGCGGATACCAATAATTCGGATCTGAAAAACAATTATGGAAAAATTCGGGTACGATTAAATGGCCGGGATGAGATTGATACAGGGCTCCAATTTCTTGGTTTGATGATGGGAGATCATTCCAAATGTGCGATTAATACCATGTTTAATACCGGGACCATCGTGGGGGTAAATTGTAATATCTTTGGTGCTGGAATGCCTGCTAAATTTGTCCCTTCGTTCTCATGGGGAGGAGCAGAAGGAATAACCGGGTATGATTTAAAGAAAGCCATGGAAGTTGCCAGAGTGGTGATGGCTCGGCGAAAGGTAGAGTTCACCGCAAGGGAAGAACAATTGTTCAAGGCGGTTTATGATTTATCAAGGATTGTAGAAGAAAGGGAATAAATGCAAAGCGAACGCTACTTTATCGGTCTGGACCTGGGAGGGACAGCCATAAAATTCGGGATTTGTTCAAAACAAGGAGAGATTGTTCAGGAATTTCAACAACCGACGCGTGCTGATAAACCGGTGAAAACCATCCTCGAAGATCTTGCTCATGCCATCCAAACTGCACAGGAATTTGCGAAGCAACACCAGTTGCCGGTTGCAGCAGTTGGGATGGGCACCCCGGGCAGCGTAGACGTGGAATGCGGGTATCTTCGGGGAAATACTCCCAACTTCAAACACTGGAAAGATGTGAAGATCAAACAATACCTGGAAGAAAAATCACAATTACCCCTCTGGGTGGACAATGATGCCAATATGATGGCCTTTGGTGAGGCCACTTTCGGAGCGGGTAAGGGATTTTCCCATGTGGTTTGCGTAACTCTGGGAACCGGAATTGGGGGTGGAATTATCGTGGATAAGGAGCTCTTTCGGGGCTCAAATTATGCCGGGGGAGAAATAGGGCATATGAGTATCAAGTTCGATGGAGAGCCCTGTCGGTGTGGTGGTATCGGATGCTGGGAACTATACGCTTCTGCAACGGCGATGATTAAAAATTATCACCTCAAATCCGGAGATACCTCCATCCGAAGCACCAAAGAAATTTTTGAAAAATATTATAACAACGAGACGATTGCCCGGGAAGTGGTTGAACAGGAAATTGAGATGGCTGCCGTTGGGGTAGCGAATATTTTAAATATCTTTAATCCTCAGATGGTGATCATCGGAGGTGGCGTTAGCGAAAGCGGTGATTGGTTCATAGAACAGATTGCAACCGAGGCAAAGAAAAGAGCGATGTTACCTTCCTCAGAGGGGGTGAAGATTGTTCGAGCCAAGTTAGGGAATTCAGCAGGATGGCTGGGTGCCGCCGCCTTTGCCTGTCATCGATTGGAAGAGTAAACCAAAAGCCCGAAGATGAAAAACAAACAAAATAAAAATAAGCTCCTGCTGCCGGCACTCTCCAGGGGAAGTAAAATAGGATTAGTAACTCCTGCCGGACCGGTATCCCAGGAACAGGTGGCTATCGGGCTGCAGGTATTAACCAGCTATGGATTCAACTATCAGTTTGGAAAATATGCTTTCTCGGATAATGGGATTGTGGCGGCAGAGGTGGAACAACGCTTAGAGGATCTTCATGGATTCCTGGAGGATGATTCCATCAAGGCCATCTGGGCACTACGTGGAGGCTATGGTAGTATTCAGCTACTGAAGCGGTTAAATTATTCCCACTGGATGGAACATCCTAAACTCTTCGTTGGGTTCAGTGATCTTACCGCCCTTCAGTGGGCATTGTTTTCTCAAACCGGCATTCCTTCCATTAGTGGATTTACTCTCACCACACAGGTGCACCCTGAGAACCCCTTTCTACTCACCGGATTAGAGATTCTTGCCGGAGAACGGACCATTCTGGATGAAACGGTTGTTGGTAAAGAAGTGAAAATCGTTCAGGGAGGGAGGGCCCGGGGTAGATTCATCGGAGGTACTCTCTCAATGATTTGTTCCCTTTGTGGTACGCCTTACTGGCCGGAAGGAGAGGAATGGATTGTATTTATCGAGGATGTTAACGAACCCCTGTACCGAATTGATCGGTTCTTTCAACAACTGGCATTGTGTGGATTCTGGGAAAGAGTGAACGGAGTGATTTTAGGGAAATTTTTCAATAACGAAGACCTTCTGAATGTCAGTTCACTGCTTCTCCCATTATTGAAAAAAAATATTCCGGTGGTTGAGAATTTTCCATACGGTCATTACGAAAACAGTTGTCCCCTTCCGATGGGTGTTACTGCGACATTACATACCGAACCATTTTCTCTTCAATGGCAACCATTTCTTCAACACGCTTCGACCCTAAGTTAATGGCTGGAATGGTCCTCCCAAAGGTGGCTTTCCTTCAGCTTATTCAATACATATATCGTGAATATACCGATAGCAATTCCGGTGATGATGCCGGTTAGAATCAGGTAAGGAGCCAATCTCCACAAAATAGCATTATGAAAAAGCCAGAGAGTAGCCACCAGTAATTGTACCATGTTATGTGTGACAGCTCCGGTAACGGAAATGCTCAAGAGGGAAAAGACCCGTAATTGGTACAGCACACTCATGATCCCCACGGCGACAAGTCCACCGCATAATGAGAGAAAAAATCCCGGAGAGAAAAGAGTACCAATAAAAAACGCCCCGATGACAATCCTCAGAAAGGTGACCAGAATGGCGGCACGCCATCCCAACCACACCAGAGCAATGAGAGTGGCAATATTCGCCAGACCAAACTTCAGCCAGGGGATGGGCCGGGGAATATACGCCTCGAAAACAAATAAAAGTAGACCAACCACTACCAGGCCGGCGATTCGAGCTTCCTGAGACTTACCCGGTAATAGTGTTGATGGGGGCTGTTGTTTCTTCATGTGTGGGTATATAAATCAATATTTTTTTAGGTACGCATACAATTGTTTGTCCGGGCTTAGAGATGGGCCCCATTTTCATACATATTTGCTGAGGGCAATCATTGTGAGTGATAGCAATTTCTCCCTCCTTTATGGTCACTTCCACTGGAGGAGAAAATTCCTGCAGGAGGTATTGACCCTCTTTTTTTAGGTTAAATCGATAGTGTTCCTTTCCCCCTATCTCCACAATCGCCTCGGAGGGAGAATTCCGGGCGCTATGGAGACCACTTATCGAAAACCAGAGAATTCCAGTGAGAAAAAGATAGATAAATATATCACCTTTTCTAAAATACATTGGCCTGTATTGGTTTTTAATATTTTTCCACATCAGGATCGTAACTTAATCTCAAAATGAAAAAAATCAACGCAATTCTAATAATTCGCTTCTTTCAGAAAGATATCTTCCGGTGGGGATTCTTGATACATAAATTAGAAACTATATTTGCATTTGCAAAAATCTGGTATTCTCTTATATTCCAAATTAACACGGTAACAGTCGGAAATGGTTAAACCAGTAACATGTTAAGGCTCGATGCAACTGAAACCCCTTCGTCCAAAATTTATTATAGAAACAGAAGTCTCCGGAGAAGAGATTCAGGAAAATCTCCGTCAATTGCTTAATGATCCCGGAGCACCCTGTGTAGGAACCATTGCCAACCATTATGTAATCCTCAGTATACCGGAAAAAGACAGCCATTTCTGGTCCCCCCGTTTAACACTGGATTTTCACTCCGAGAAAGGAAAAACTAGAATTGTCGGGTTGTTCGGTCCCCGACCCATGGTTTGGACCCTTTTTGCCGGTTTTTATCTGGCGGCTATTTTTTTAGGGTTTGTCGGATTGATGTGGGGTGGGGCTCAATGGAGTCTTGGCATGCCTGCTCACGCTCTCTGGTTGGTTGCCATCAGTTTGGTCGCACTAATTATCGCTTATACCAGCGCTTTAATTGGCCAAAAATTAGGTGAAGAGCAAATGCATGTTCTAAAAGAATTTTTCGATAAATCATTGCCAACCGCTTAACCTCTTTGTTCCTCTCCAACTTTTTTGTTTTTTTATTTTTTTTTGATAAACTTCTATTACAGCTCATCTTAACAAAATTGTAGGAGGAAGTCCTATGTTTAAGAAATTACTTCTGGCCACCATCGCAATTTTTGTCGCCTGGGAAATTCTTGATTTTGTTATTCACGGTGTCATTCTTCAATCTACCTATGCCTCTCAACCGGAATTATGGCGTTCTCAGGAAGACATGAAAATGGGGCTGATGGTTTTTGTAGTGCTTGTTTCTGCCCTCTGTTTTGCCTATCTGTATGGAGCGTTTGTTGGCAACAAGAGTCTGGCAACTGCGGTAAAGTTTTCCCTGATTTTTGGAATCGGAACCGGTATTGGGATGGGATATGGAACATATTCCGTTCAACCGATCCCCTATCATATGGCACTGGTCTGGTTTTTGGGTTCGGTGGTGGAGTGTCTGGTTGCCGGTGTCCTGGTGGGGCTGATTATTAAAGAGTAATTCGATTCCTTAAGAACACAGAGTTTCTGGGATTCATCCCAACTTCATCTCCCCATCTC
>RFIL01000094.1 GCA_003695285.1 Calditrichota bacterium | reverse complement strand
TTTTACAAAATCCGGTCTCTTCTCCAGATGTGCCACTCGAACGACAATATCTCGGGCAAACTGAGCGATGGTCAACAACCCATCAAAATTGATTTTATCCACTGTATCCGAGGGCTTATGATAATCATCATGTAAACCGGTAAATAAATTCAGCACCGATACATTTTGGGAGTAAAAAGAAGCGTGGTCACTGGGACCGTAACCATCAGCGCTTTTGGATACCTCCAGGCCATGGTGATTGGAGAGGGTGTCAATCAGGGAATCCCAGGCGGAAGAGGTACCGGTTCCGGTAACCTGCAGTTTATTTTCCTGCAAGCGTCCGACCATATCCAGGTTGAGCATCAGAACAGTATTTTCCAGAGGCACCAATGGATTCTTACAATAGTATGCGGAACCCAGTGCTCCCATCTCTTCTGCTCCAAAGGCTATAAATACCACAGAACGCGGTTGGGGATTCTCTCCAATGTGTTTGGCTACTTCCAGCATGGCAGCTACCCCGGAAGCATTATCATCCGCTCCATGGTGGATTGCTGGCTCTTCACCAGTGTAACGGGAGCCTTCCTGTCCCCACCCTAAATGGTCATAATGGGCTCCCACGATGATGTATTCCTTCGATAATTTTGGATCATTCCCCGGAACTATCCCCACCACGTTCCAGGTGGGTTTTTCAATCAATTTCACCGAGGGATTCATCTCTATCTCAACATCCGGGATATCAAAACTTGCTGGCTTCATAGTGGATTTAATACCCTCTTCCAGCGCTTCAAATAACTGACTCTCCGGTAAAATGGATGTCACCACCGACTGTTTTACGTGAATGGCAGGAACTCCCGCCTGCATATCTCCCTGTACCCGTTTCAGGGTATATAACTCATCTGCCGTATCTGATGGTGGATTTACAAAAAGCACTCCCGCCACTTTGTGTTCCCTTGCGTTTCGAATTTTGTAACTCAGAGAAACATAATCACTAAACTTTCCATGCGGATCTTCATAATCAGGGGATTCCCTCATGATAATGACAATTTTCCCCTCCGGATCGATTCCGGAATAATCATCATAGTTTAAATCCGGTGCACTAATCCCATAACCGACAAAAGCCACTTTACCGGTAGCTGATTGATTCTCAGTAAAGGGCATGGGCATAAAATCTGTACCGACTTCCCAGCTCTGCTCCTGACCGTGTGTACGCGTCACCAAAGAGTTACCTTCCCCCAACTGCACTTCTGTAACGACCTTGAACTCCTGGTAATATTCATTCCCCAGCGGTTGCAGTCCGAAGGATTTGAAAAGCTCACGGATGTAATAGGCTGCTTTTTTATTTCCGGCGGTTCCGGTTCCTCTTCCTTCCAACTCATCTGAGGAAAGATAGGTAATAAACGCTGTCAAACGTTCTTTGGGTTCCTCCGGAATTTTCACCATCGGAAGCCGATCACATGCCATCCCTAGCATTAAAAGGATCAGAAAGAATAGAATAGCTCTCGTTTTAGTAAAGCTTCTTACAGAAATCATTAATTATTTCTCCTTAATTATTAGCTAAAACAGGAATTACTTAGTCAGAGAACACTTTATGAAGACATCTCACAACACATGAAAGAAATTGAATTATAAAACGTGACTGTCAGAAAAACAATATAAGATTCTCTAATTCTGTTTTTATATTTATATTAATGATTATTGCTTCAGGAATGAACATCTAAGGGTCTCTGGTGGCTTATGGTTTACATCCAACAACATACGCTGGTTAAACATTTTCTGAGTTGGTTCATGTTAATTTATTTAATAATGACTCATGTTCCAGCCTTCCCTTCCCTGGTTAGATCAACTCCGTTGAAGTGCACCATGTCATGTTGCCAGCAAAAGGAACAATGCCACTGTAAGCTCAATGACCACGCCGTTCAAATTGTCCAATGTTCTCCATTTTCGGATAGTTTTTCCCCATTAAGCTTGGACTACCAATTTTTTCATCCTTTTCCACCTCATCTCTACATTCCCAATTCACTACTCCAATTTTCTAAAATAGAATTCGCCGATCCTGAACTGCCCGGGTGGCGATTTGCCATCGAGAAACCTCCTCAACCTTCTCTTCTCTAATCCTGGCTTTTAGCCCGGAGCTGAATACCCTCTTTTACAGCTAATTCATATCCGACAGTTATTCCGTGAATTTCCCTTAATGGAAATTGCGGGGAAATTACATTTGGACCGGAGTATTTGTTAACCTCAAGACAACCCCAAGTAGGAGGTATAAAGATATGGTACATAAAACCTTGTCAATTCTTATTCTGCTGGGCATTTTAAACGCCCCCCTTTTTAGTTGTGATTATTGCTTACTCACCCAGGGTATTTCTCCCCTGGAAACGGCTCATGGGTTGGGTTTGCGGCTGGACGAACGATATACTCGATTGTCCAACCTGTTTGATCATGGAGAAAAGACTGCAGCGGGTAGTGCACTGGAAACCCATTGGACGACTCAAGTTACAGCTTTTTATTCCATAACACCTCGATTGACAATTTCAGCAGTTATCCCCTTTGCACGACGATTTGAGCAGGAGGGAGAAAGTCACCATGAGGCACGAATCCCCATTTCTCCCCAATGGAAGGGTGTTTATAAAACCACCCATCAAACAGATTTACTACACAGCGATGAAGATAATGGAGGTAAATCCTTCGGGTTAAGCGATATTTCACTGATAGCCCGTTATCAGCTTTATCAAAAACACTCCTTGAGTTCAACTTTCTTA
>RFIL01000528.1 GCA_003695285.1 Calditrichota bacterium | reverse complement strand
CAAAAAATCAGCCAGACGAGATTCCAGTTCCCGAACAAAAGGTCCCCGATTGGTTAATCTCCGGCGATCCAGCAAATCATTTATCCGTTGAAGCAGAGCTGAGCGGTTTCCAATGTTGGGGCTTCCCACATGCAAGGGCTCCCTGAAAAGCGGGGGTCCCCCAAGAATTGCTAAACTGTTGAGATCCTTTTCGAGTAGCATCATGACACCTTCCCTGTGTAAAACAACACCATTCTCACAGATTACTCATTTTCAATTTGAAGCTCACCACTTGTGTTTATAAGGTATGTGGACATAAGAGGTTGTGGTGAACGTTGTTGTATCCGTTTCATTACTTCATGATTCCTTCTGAACCGGTCTCTTTGTTCCCGGGATAATTCCCGGAACGCTTCTTTTTCATACTTTTCCAGAGGTATGATTCTGTTTTCCAGAGTCTCCACAGTTTCATCTATTGAAAAGACCCTCTGATAACCCAGAAGCTCCATTTCCTCTTTACAAAGCGCTTCAATGTATTTAATCTCATCGATGGACAATTCTTTCTGGAACTTATTAAAATTATCGGTTAGAAGTGGCTTGCTGAGATTTTCCCATGCTGAAGAACGTTGGGCATTGATGGCAGTAAACCCATTTTGAGGGAAATTTAGCATACTTTTATGATATGGAATATCCAGAAATGAGCAAAGTTTAGACAACTCTTCTTCAGGATTCCGGAGGAGTTCTTCATAACGAATGCAGATAATTTTTCCAACGTCCAGCAGCAGGGAGTAAACCTTGATACTTTCAGCCTGATCTATCTTCCATACATTGGATGCTCGGACCACCGCCCCTCTCAGAACAGGAGATTTTTTCCAGGAAAGAGCCATATCTCTGGGATCTCGGACTAAGTAAACAAATTTACTATCCGGAAAATTGGCCAGAATAAATTCAATATACCGATAAAGGTGATTTTCTTTAACAAAGATTCGCTTTTTCCCGTTCGCAACCGCTTCTTTTTCAAAAATAGTCCGAAATAGAGCAGCCAGATCTCCTTTCGGGACAAGTCTTGAAAGTTGGTCAATATTCCATTCAGTCTTCCATACTCCTAACTGCGTCTCAAGAAGGTCCCCAACATCGGTAAGAAGCATGTCCCAATTCTTTAAATTTTTTAAATCTCCATAACTCAGGCGGTTCTCCAGAATTAACCGAAAAATATGCACTGGAGATGGCCCGCAATAAAGGGGATGGTTATCCATCATTTTCGTAAGAAGGTTACTGCCGGATCGTTCCGAAGAAATTAAAAAGGTAAATTCCATTGTCACAGCCCCACTGTTCTTTTTTCCTGACCGAGGAGACTTTCAGGAGAGATATTCTCCCCCGTTAATTCTCTGTAAGCATGCACAATCTTTTGAACATCCTCTTCCGAGAGATAAATTTTATTAGAATTGGGAAACTGCTTCTGTCCTCGATAAGGTGGTAATAGATACCCCTTTTGGGTGTAGATTTCGATCAGCTTATCCCAGAGAGCATTCGGCTCCTGACAAAACTTCTCATAGGTAACCCAAATCTGGTTTTTTTTGCTAATTTTTCGTAATTCATTTTCCACCCCCCGGGTAGTATAATACACCTGACCGGCCACTTGCCGATAAGGGTCAAGGTTTTTAATACTTTCATATTCAGGGGGTTTAAAGGAATACCAGACATCTATCCGCCCACTATGTTTAATTCGTGCAGTTAAAAGGGATTGGATTGTAAAATAGGGATGTCTTTGAATGTACAAAAAGATGGCATCGGGGAAGACCTGCGCCAGGTAAGAGAGATTCCAGTTCAAAATCATTGCTTTCATGACCAGCGGTTTATCAAAGACAGATTCCAGTGCTGCTATTTCTTGTTGAAGTTCCTCTGCGTTTACCTTCCTTAACTCTTCTTCATTTAAGCGATGAGTGTTTTGGAAGCGAAAAAAACGACGCCAGAAATACCAGAATTCATTGGGAGATAGGAACCCCCGGGTTTTTCCCAGTTCGGAACGATAAAGATAACTCTCGCTACTCTCAATTCCATCCATCTCATCTCTAAATTGATAGGCGGGATCAGTAAGCATTTGTTGTATTTTAGCCCCAATGTATGGTGATTTGTAGAAACGAGATATCAAATTGGAAGGATATCCAAAAGCGCCCGAGGCAGCTAACCATTGGAGAAGGAGTGTGGTTCCCGAGCGAGGGCACCCCACTATAAATAACGGGGGATATTTCGGATGAACAAAAGCTTGAACCGCCTCCAATTCAGCTTTTTCCAGAATACTATTAAGTTCTGTTATCAACTGTTCTAAAGAGGCATTGCGAGCAAATTCTGTTGAACGCTGTCTTTGATTTGTGGTCATCTTGTTTCTCGAACTGTTGTGGCAAATTCACCATTTCGATAAGCTGGGAAATACAATACCCTTGTTGAATTGGTTTTTGCAATCAATTCATTATAAATCGATTGATTTAATATCCTTCCCCCGAAGTAAGCTGTGCGGGTATGAGGTGTCCAACCCCGTTTAAACTGTTCCAGACCATCACTTTGAATATTTATTCCCGCATTACCTCCAAGGTCGGCCATTAAACACCCCTTTTCACGAAAATATTCTAAGGCAAACCAGAATAAACCATAGGACGCCCGGCATTGATAACCCATCTGATTCGAAGCTCCCAGATGGTAATATGCGCGTTGTCCAATATGATACCATAATTGCATGGCGATGACTTGTTCCGCCTTATACGCGGCAAAAACCGAAATTCCTGGAATTTTCAATTGCCTGGAAAAAGCGTAACGGGAGAAAGCTTTGATTCCTGTAATGTGATGTTTCCTTATTAAACATTGGTAAAGTGAATCCCATTCATCGACTATCGTCTCCGGATGGAGGATTGGTATGATTCTCAAGTCGCGGAGAGCTCTTCGGGCATAATTGCGATGACGTGGGGAAACACTCTTTTCTAATGGTAGAGTCAAATCTACTACATAGTGCTTTTTGAATGGAATAAACACATCCCTGAATATCTCAGAGAGAACAGATACATCGGCGGTCAATGGATCAGCAACCAGGGAAATGGTTACCAAATCTTCGGGTAACTCCTTGAAATCTTGAAGTAACCCTTTCCAGTTGGAACAACAAAAAAGAGGATAAGCTCCCATGGCATCGCGATACTGGGTGCCGGAAATTTTACGGATGAGAAGAGCCCCTTGAGAGTGGGGGAGATAGAATGGTTCCCCATATTCCGACAACGACGAGATGTAGTCCGGATGACAATATCCGGAGAGGGAAGTGGTAGGGGCATCGATTGTCAAACATTCTTTCATACCTGCTCCCCCTGCTTCTGTGCCAGAAAAACTTTGACCCCTTTAATACTAAAAAATTTGTCCTTCAGGAGATGTTTAATTTCGAGTAGTTGGCGAATATGGT
>RFIL01000527.1 GCA_003695285.1 Calditrichota bacterium | reverse complement strand
ATCGCCAAACGTGAACGGGAACGTCAATTAAGAGAGAGAGAAAAATGGTTCCGCTCTATTTTCGAAACATCTGCTATTGGTATTTTACTCATTTCTCCAGAGGGGAAATTAATCGCCAATAACACTAGTTTTAGTAAATTGTTGAAATATTCCTCTTTTGAGCTAGCAAAGAAAAGTCTTTTTGATATCCTTCACCAGGAAGATCGTTCACTGAATATTAATAGCATTATTAAGCAGCTACGGGAGGATGATAGTTTTTATCAATTGGAACTCCGATTTTTACGCAAAAATCAGGAGATTGTCTGGGCTCGCTGTACCTTCTCGTTGGTGAAAGATGAACAGGACCGTCCTCAGTTTGTGGTTGGGATGATAGAGGATGTAACCAGCCAGAAACGAGCGGTAGAAGCTTTACATGCCAGTGAAGAACGGTATCGGATGTTGTTTAATAGTGCCATGGATATGGTGGTTGTATTTCAATTAGGTCCGGATCAGAAGCCTCTGAACTTTTTGGAAGTGAATGATGCCGCGTGCCAGAGCCTCGGTTATACCCGTAATGAATTGCTCTCTTTAACAATTGGTGATATTTGCAAAGCTTATCATAGTGAAGAGTTCCAGGAGATTTTTAACAAGTTGTTGAGGCAAGGACATATCTTATATCAGACCGAATTTGTTACGAAATATGGTCAATTCATCCCCCTGGAAGTGAATGCCCATTTTTTCACCTGGAAAGGAAAGCCAACCATTATCTCCATCGCCCGTGATATCTCGGAACGAATTGCGGTTCAGGAGGCTTTAAAAGAGAGTGAAGAACGATATCGTGGCCTCTTTGAAGGGATTCCAGTTGGAATTTATCGTACCACTGCCGAGGGCCTCATCATCGATGCCAACCCCGCTTTTGTTTCATTATTGGGCTATGATTCCAGAGAAGAGTTGACCACCATCAATGTATCGGATTTGTATTTGAATCCTGAGGATCGTTTGAGATGGAAGACGGTGATTGATGAAGTGGGTGTAGTGAGGAGTTTTGAAACTCAACTGGTGCGCAAAGATGGAGCAATTATATGGGTAAGAGAAAATAGCCATTCAGTGAAAGATGAGACCGGAAAGGTGCTTTACTATCAGGGCAGTGTGGAGGATATAACCATCCGCAAAAAGATGGAAGAACGTTTACAGGCCAGTGAAAATCGCTATCGGGATATCGTGGAAAATAGTGAAGATTTTATTTTTACTCATGATAGCTCCGGAATCATCTTATCGGTCAACAGAGCCTTTGTAAAAGGACTGGGTTTAAAAAGTGATTCTCAGATGGTTGGAAAATCCCTTGAAGAGTTTCTCTCTGAGAGTTCCCGGAAGACATTTCAGGAATACCTTCAAAGAATTCTTGAGAAGGGGAGCGATTTTGGATATTTCGAACTAAAGACTGCTACTGGTAAGCTCAGGGTTGTGGAATACCAGAACTCAGTCCGCAGTAGTGGCGGAAAAACTCCTGTGATTCGATCAATCTCTCGCGACGTAACAGAAAAAATAACAACCCAAAAGGCTCTGGAAGAAGAGAAGGAACGCTTGATGGTTACGTTGCGGAATATTGCCGATGGTGTTATCACCACTGACGACCAGGGTAAGATTGTCTTGATGAACCATGCAGCGCATCGCCTTCTGGGTTTGGAAGAGGAAGAGGCCACCGGGAAGCAAATTGAAGAAATCTTCCGGATCGAGGATGAACAATCCGGAGAAAGGGTGCCATGCCCGGTAATGGAAGTATTAAAAACAGGTGAAACCATTGTGCATGATCAGGCGGTACGGTTGGTCACCGCAGATGATTTTGACCGCTTGATAACATATAGTGTTGCTCCCCTGCATGACAATCAGCATCGCTTAATTGGGGTGGTATTAGCCTTTCAAGATGTAAGCAAGTTGTTAACACTGGAAGAGGAGCTTCATAAAGCTCAAAAATTAGAGTCTCTGGGAATATTAGCCGGCGGCATTGCCCATGATTTTAATAATATCCTTACGGCTATTCTGGGAAATATCTCTCTGGCCAAAATGGCTGCTGAGAAAGATGGGAATCTCCCAAAACGTTTGGCGGAAGCAGAGAATGCCATTCTACGAGCTCAGGATTTAACCAAACAACTGTTAACGTTTGCTCGTGGCGGTGCACCGGTCAAGAGAGCTGCCTCAATAGTGGATATTGTCAAGGAAATTACCGAATTTGCCCTGCGCGGGAGTAAATGTCAGCCTGAATTTCACTTCACGGACTCTATCTGGCCGGTAGAAGTGGATCGGGGTCAGATCAGCCAGGTGATTAACAATCTGGTCATAAATGCTGCTCAGGCGATGCCTAAAGGCGGGGTAATACGTGTAGAATGTGGTAATGTGGAAATTGATGAAGCAAATAAAGAAAACTCCAGGTTAATGAAACCGGGTAAGTATGTTAAAATTAGTATCACGGATGAAGGTGAAGGTATCCCACGAGAGCATCTTCCAATTATTTTTGATCCCTATTTTACCACCCGAGAACATGGTACCGGTCTGGGCTTGGCTACTTCCCATTCCATCGTGAAAAAGCATGGGGGATATATTTTTGTCGATTCCGAAATTGGGGTTGGTAGCACCTTTACCATCTTTTTACCGGCAAATCCGGACACTAAACTGGAATGTACCCAGAGTCAGACAAGCATCGAGCAGGGAAGAGGGAAGATTTTAGTTATGGATGATGAAGAAGCGATTCTTGACATTGCTTCTCAAATGTTGCTGCGTCTGGGCTATGAGGTGGTTACTGCCAAAGACGGGGAACAGGTGATCGAACTCTACCGTAAGGAATTGGAAAAAGGCGCTCCCTTTGATGCGGTGATTATGGATTTGACCATTCGTGGCGGAATGGGAGGAAAAGAAGCGGTAAAGAAATTGAAAAATCTGGATCCCAATTTAAAAGCGATTGTCTCCAGTGGATATTTTAACGACCCGGTTATTGCCAATTATAAAGAATTTGGATTTGTCGAGTGCATCCCCAAACCTTATAATATGGAATCATTGAGCACCATTTTACGAAAAGTCCTGGAGAAAACTCCTGTTAAATAAGTTTGGACATTCGAAAGTAGGTCACACCGATTCAGAGAGATGAAGTAGTGATGGCCCTTCTGAGGGTTTGAAAGGTGTGATAGGTCTGTTCCATCAGGTCCATGGCTTTGTCCCAGTTCTGAGAGGTAATCGCCATTAACATTTGAAGGATTTTATCCTTCACTCCCCGAATCTGATAAAATTGAATAATATCCAGTAACCGGGTGATGGCGATCTTCAATTCCTCGTAATTGTGATCCGCCAGGAGCTTAATCATCATTAAATAAGATTTTTCAAAATCGAGAATAAAATCCTCTTTCATCTGCTGGTAATTTTTTCCGCTGACCATGTGTGGAGTATGCTCAAAAAGTGGGGATTCTTGTATATTTTGGGGTGATTCCGGGTGTGCCAGTAAATGTTCAATTTTTCGGATAACTTCGGCTTCCAGGAAGGGTTTGGAGATGAAATCATTGGCCCCTAATTTCAGGGCTTTAACCAGTGTCATCGCATCGGTGCGGGCGGTGACAATGACGATGGGGATTTTTTCAGTGCGGCTCATTTTTCGAATTTCCTGCAGGGTTTTAAACCCATCCATATTGGGCATGATGAGGTCTAGAAAAATGAGATCTGGTTGAGCGGTGATGGCCGCACTTAACGCTGCATAACCATCCGCAGCCGTAATAACTTTATATCCCTTCCCAATCAGTATGGAGCTAAACTTGTTTCGGACGATGGCATCATCATCCACAATAAGTATTTTAAAATCCTTTTTCATTTGCTCTGTCGCCCCTGACCCTCAATCTGAATGACTTCCGTCATTCATTATTTTTCTTCTTTATAAATAACGATCAACAAATTCTTTTAACTCAAACACTCCATCTTCCAGTATGACTTTATCGGCATAATCCAGTGGAGTTTCCTCAAAATAAATATTTTCGACCAAAAGATTATCAACCTTCTTCTGAAGCAGTTCTTGTGGGTTGTTTTGCACAAAGCGAACCGGATAAGTTCTTTTCAACAACACTTTCTCACTCTCACCGGCAATGTAGAGGGGTTTATTCATGGTTTTAGCCAGGGTCGCGATGGCATGGGTTCCGGTCTTATTAATGAACGTGGTTTCGGTAAAACGATCGGTTCCGGTGAGGACAAAGTGGGCATCGTTCACCGCCCGGGCAATATCGGCATCCGGTATCAATTTTACCTTTATTCCGGCTTTGGCTAAACGGATCGCCATCTGCGTGCCTTCGTTTAGAGGACGGCTTTCAGTGCAAATCACCCGGAAGCGCCGTTTTTGTTGCTTGGCCGTTAACAAAATCGACTCCACCACACTACTGGCGGAGTGAGTCAAAATAATATGGTGATCCAGTATCAACCGACATCCCCATCGGGTGATGATTTTAACATTCTCCT